>JAWODE010000135.1:0-10011 GCA_046483455.1 Candidatus Hydrogenedentota bacterium
CCCATTCGTCGGACGCATCAACTATTCTGTGGGCGGCTAGGTTACTGGCCTTCGCGGCCGCGTCACCTTCGGGTGTGTACCAGGGGTTTTCTGGGTCCTCACGGTGCTGCATTATGTCGTTCTTGACGATGTACCGTGCGTGGAGCCAGTCGCCGTGACTCCAGGTCGTATTCTCAGGGACTGACGGGAGGAGCGCCATCTGCCTATAGTAGTTGACGCGGGGCTTCCAGCCCGGCGATTCAGGCAGAGGGGGCCAGGGGGAAGCGTAGTCATTGGCGATGATCGGCAAGTGGGCGGACCACGTGGGCGTTACGTCCGAGATGCTGTCGATGGGTGATGGTGCGCTACCTGCCAGCGACAACCCAACTGCGCTGACCAGCACGATTGCACCAATGATAAAAGCCATCCAGACAGCCCCACGCGCTCGCCTGTGCTTCACTTCTTGACTCCTAACACTGCTCCCCGTTCGTGTCGGAGAATCACGTCACAAATGAACTGTGGCCTCTCATCGCCTGGGCTCCGAAACACGCTACTGCAGGCGGGACCCAGCCGGCAGGACCGTCATTCCCGCCTCTTCTGGGGTCCGACTTGCCTTCTTTAGGTTGCACTCTGCGCATGCAGTCACCAGGTTAGCGACAGTGGAGTGACCTCCCTGGCTCACCGGTACGATGTGGTCGAGCTGGAGGGTCATGGCTCGCTGACCGCAGTACCGGCAGATGCCCTGGTCACGGTCCAGAACGGCGCGACGCATCCAGTGCGGGATGGGCTCACGTGCTGCGGCATCGTCATCCACTAGCTCAGGTCGTACCAGACCCAGACGCCATAAGAGCTCTTCGGCTAGTTTGGCTGTAATCTCATCGGCGCGAAGACTGGCTCCGTGTTGCGCCGTACGCAGCATAAGATGGGCGGCGAGGGAAGTGTGTCCGGCTGCGCATTCAGCAATGAGCTCGGCAGCTGGCCCTGTCACGTCAACTTTGAGGACTTCAGCGGCCCTTCGAATAAGAACGGTCAGTTCCGGGATGGAGTAGCGGGACAAGTGATAGACGTGATGGAACAGCGGAAGCAGACGCTCCGGGACTTCGCTCATCGACTTGGTGGTGGCGATCAAGGTGAAGGGTGACCTTGAGAAGTCGTATTCCGCGAACCACCTGTGGCTTTCCGCTCTCACAGATTGGCGATTTGGTTCGTTCAACATGGCCCTGAAGAGGACCTCGAGGGCAGACTGTGTGAACTGAACGTTGCCGATGTCGGCGATACGAAGGACTTGTCCGTGCCGGAGGCTAACCAAGTGAGCAGCAAGAGGCTTGTGCCCATCTTGCAGTTCGAGCAGGGCAGCGGCAGGTACCTTGCTGATGGAGCCGAGGATGCCGACTCCAAGCTCGTAGGCGATGGCGCGAACCAGCGCCTTCTTGCCGAGGCCTGCCGGTCCGCACAGAAGGATGTGACCCATTCTCTCGTCCGCTTGCCGTACGGCGTCCATTGCTTCGCCCAGCGAGGTCTTGACCCGCGACTGTCCGACGAACTCCGCAAACGAGTGGGGACGCAATGCGTCGTCTAGTGGGCCTTCAAGCAAGGCGCTCACTTCGTCCGATGTGGGGCAGGGAGCGCCGAAAAAAAACGGGAGGACATACCATCTTTGCATCTTTCTTTACCCTAGCGCATACCATTTGGACTTAGCAGCATTTTCTTTTTGCCTACAGCAAAAAAAACGAAAGGAGTGATTAGGCTATGCGAAAAAAGGGGTTCACTCTAATCGAATTGTTGGTGGTCATCGCGATTATCGGCATTCTGGCTGCGATTCTTCTGCCCGCGCTGGCTCGCGCCCGCGAAGCCGCACGCCGGGCAAGCTGCGCCAACAATCTGAAACAAATCGGCCTTGTCTGCAAGATGTATGCAAACGAATCCAAGGGTGAAAAGTGGCCGCCGAACAAAGCGTGGGACTGCGGCGGAGAATCGGGCGAATTCGTCATTAGTGCGATCACCGTCTACCCGGAGTACCTGACGGACCCAGGCATCCTGCTGTGCCCGTCGGCAACCACGGGTAACGACCCGGCCGAGGTGTTCGACCAAGCTGATAATAGGGCTGATGTCGTTATTGATCGCGCTGGCAACATGGCGCCCACTGCAGGAGTACCCAACAAAGAATTCTACGCCTGCGAGCCGGATGACGGCTCTTGCTCGTATCTGTATCTGGCTCATTGCACCATGATTCCCGGTGTCACGATAGGCTTTGACGACAGCCCTCTCGTTGGAATGAGCGTTGTGGACGGAATCAACTGGATTGTCGCAAACAACCCGGACGTCGTGGCGATGTTTAATGCACTGTACCCTGCTCTTGGAGACCCGGCGGAGAATTACGGCGACAAGGATCTCGATGCCGGAACGTTTACGGTCTATCGCTTGCGTGAGGGTATCGAGCGCTTCATGATCACGGACATTAATAATCCCGCCGCAAGCGCCCAGGCCCAAAGCGAGATCGCCGTGTCCAGCGATTGGGTAAGCACGGACCTTGGGCAGGAATTCAACCACGTACCCGGCGGCTGCAACGTGCTGTACTTGGACGGTCACGTCGAATTCATTCGCTACCCGGCTGAGTGGCCGGTCAGCCCGATGATGGCCATTCTCCAAAGCGAAGAAGTCGGTACAATGTTCTAAAGAGTCACTGCCCCAGACACTCAAAGGGCGCGGGTTTTCTGCTCGCGCCTTTTTCCTTTTCACCCTGTCAATTTCCGGAGTAAAAAGTTTTGACCGTCTCCACGAGATGGCACACATTTTCAAACGGCGTTCGCCGGAGTAGTCCGTGATTGAGGTTGAAGATGTGACCGCGGCATTCGCCGGATTCGATGCATGCAAGGGCTGCTTCGCTAATGGCTGAGAGGGCGCCATCCGCCAAAAGCCTATTGTCGAGATTGCCTTGCACCACCCGGTCCTTCCCCACAATGTCTCGTGCCTGAGCAATGGTTATCGATGAGGGCAGGCTCAGGATATCCGCGCCGGAAGCATCCAATAACCGCACGTCATCAATATCCCGCGCAAAGGCGATGCTTGGAACAAGCCCGCGCAATGCCTCGAATATCCGCTGTTGATAAGGCAACGCGAATTCGCGGTATTGGGAATTATCGAGCAAAGGCGCGGCCGATTCGAACAATTGCACCGCATCCGCTCCCGCTTCGATCTGAAATTTCAGGTACTCCACCGTGACTTTTGTTAGCTTTTCGAGCAAGGCGTGCGTGGTTTCGGGATGTTCCGCAAAAAACTGCATCGCCTTGGGCGCAGTCCCGCCGAAGCTTCCGCCCTCCAGAACAAATACCGCGAGGGTAAACGGTGCTCCCGCGAACCCGAGGACGGGCATTGCCCCGTTCAGTGCCCTGCGTACGAGCCGAAAAATCTCGCCGATAAAGGGCAATTCCTCGGCCACGTCGTATGCGTGCAGTTTATCGAGATCGCGGGGTTCGTGCATTGGCGTTTCCAGCACCGGCCCCGGCCGAAACACAAACGGCGCCCCCATGGGCGCGAGGGGGGTCAGGATATCCTGAAAGTAGATGATCGCATCGACCCCGATACGCCGGGGAAGCAGCGAGATGCGCGCAGCCAAATCGGAATGGCGAAACATCGCCTCGAGCGGCAAACCGGTCTCTGCCTTGAGTTTTTTATACTCGGGGTCCGTGCGCCCCGCCTGGCGCATGAGCCAGATCGGGGGACGCTCCGTCCGTTCTCCCCGGGCAGCACGCAGGAAAAGATCATTTTCGTAGTGCGCCATCAGGCCGTCCCGCTCACCACTGGATTTCGCATGTGATGTCGGCTCCCTTCGCGGAGTGTTTGAGAACGATCCCTTTCAGTTCCGCATCATACAGCCATCCCATGCCGCCCGTCTGCAATTCCTCCATCGTTGCCGATCGGTCGCCTGCGCCTGTCACCGCGCTGGGTTCGCCGACGGGCGCAACAAAGGTATGCGTCGCGGGCGCGTACATTTCGCCCAGCGTGAAGCGCAATTGGCCTTGGTCTAGACGGTCTTCGTGGGCCACGATCCTTGCAGGCGAGTTTATGAAAATAGGCGGTTCCGCGTCACGCTCGAATCGTACAACATTGATCTCGGGCGACTGGCCACGCAAGCGGAACCCGTTCACCAGAATATTCTCGGGATTGATGTCGGCGGGGTTGGGCCGGTTCTCAACCATGTTCCACGAGTCCGGATAGCATCCCTTGCTGGGCCCGCTTGTGTATTGCTGGCGCATGGCCGACATCAAAATACCTTCCGCGATCGTGTTCCACGGGAAAGAATCATCAAACTGTGCCAGATCCTGCAATCCGTAACCGTAGACCAGTCCGCACCACACCACGGGTAGACCGAGCCATGAATGATGGTAAAAGGTCGAGCCAATCACGGCGATTACATTGTAGCGCATACCGGCAATGCCCTCGATTTCCCACATGTAGAGAAACGGCAGCCCCGACCATGCCCAGTGCCGCGCATGCTCGAGATGGGACGGGTCTCCTGTAAGCCGGTAGGCCTCACAGTAAGCGCGGATCGCATACCCCGCCGCCAGGATGTCGGGCTGGTACAAAGGACACTCCCACGTCTGCGCCCCTCGCGGCACTTCATAGCGCTCCATCTGCTTCATGGCATCGAGGGTTTCCGCGGCAAGCAGAGAATCGCCCGTCAGCCGAGCCGCGCGGAGGGCATGCATGGCCGGCACGGCGGCTTGTCCCAATGTATGGTCACCGGGGATTCCAAGGCTCTTGTGCTTTTCGTCCGCCGGACGCCACACCCAGAGACCGTCTTCTCGTGCATGCAGCTGCTTGTAAGCGCTTTCCTTGAGTCCTTTCAAAGCATCAGGGAGATATCCGTAGAGAAACGGGAACTCCCCGCGCATGATATGGCACGCGGCGGGGGTCCAGAGATTACGGGGACCGACTTCTTTCAAAGCGCGCTCGGTTACCAAATCGATCCTGCGTTCGATCTCGGCAGCCACGTTGGGTGCGACCCCCGAGTTAAGATCGAGCAAAAGCGGCACGGCATGCCCCACCGCGGGAGCGCTACGCCATCCATGGCAATGGCTCCACCCCGGCGGTTCCTCGTGCCAAACGCTGTCGAAATAGGCGTGGCGGCAAAGCGCTTTTTCCTCCTCCCAGTCCCGCGGGGGCGTGCCTGGACCGGGCAGTCCGAACAAGTCGAACCAGTGCTGCATGGCCTGAAGGATGAGCCCACCCGAGTGCGGGCCGCATACAATGCTGTCTTGGTCGTAGCGTTTTCGGTGATCGAGCACCAGCCAAGCTTCGAGATGCAGCCGTTGACCCTTCTTCACTGGAAAGGGCGACGCTTTCGCTTCGTACTGGTTTTCTTGCACAAAGTCGCCGACGGACGGAGCGAACAAGGACATGTGGCAGTACTCCATCCCCGAATCATATTCCGGGGCTAAAAAACGCGCCGCGGGATGCCGCAATCCGGAGGCCCATTCCTGCGTGGCATCCCAAAGAAGCGCCACCAGCGCATTGTCGCCCTGCACCGCCATGAGTGGCGTTGTGATCTTGTGTGCCGCCGGCACACGGCGATCATTGAGCGGCGGCGCCAAGTCGCGGGTCGAAGAAGATGCTTCCTCGCCTTCAAGGTATTCCAGTCCCGGAAACAGGGCAAAATCCTTCCTCGCGCCGAAAGCTCGATCCCCTGCCAACACCGTGGGCATAGAGAACGCCGCGATGTCCGCATCGTGAGGCGCTAGGGTTTCGAGCTCAAGATGGATACGAGGGCTGTTCGCCTCGGCATAAGCCAGTAAGAGAATGGGCCATTCATTCCCCTGCTCACTCTCGGCCGTCCCATAAATGCTCAGCCATGTAGACCGCAATGGATGGATGTTGCTGACGCGAAACCGCAGTTCTTCAACGGCGCCATCCTCGCGACGCAGCATCAGGCGGGCGAGGGGATACACCGAGGCCACCCGCTTCCAGCAGGTCCCGTTCCATACATCGCCCTTTGCATACGCGTAGCCCGTGTCGTCGACAACAATGCACAAACGCGCCCAAGCATTAGCCACGATAGCGCGGAGATCACCATTCCGCTCGACAATAACCACGGGCTCCTCGCTCCGCTCCGAGGGTGCGGCCTGTTCTTCGGCGAAAACGTGGAGGTCGAGTTTACGACCGGTATCGAGCTGCCAGTCCCCGGGGTCATCGGCGACGAGGTCATGCCAGACCAGGGCGCCTTCCTCGCCGGGCTGAAGAGTATCGAGGACCAATGCCTCGCCGGCGTTTGGGCCGAGAGCTTTAAGGTCACCTTCTTCGGCGGTAAGCCGCCATGTCGCGCCGCCGGTGTACGTTCCCCGCCCGTTGTTTTTGAAACGCTGGATAATGTGGAAGGCTTTCCCGGCCGTCACGAGGGGAGAACTCAACTCCGTGCTAACGATCTCGAGCTCGGGGCCATATAACCCCGCGTATACGTTCAAAATCGAAGCTGCTCCCGATTCGACCACGAGTTCGGGCCGTTGCCCATCATCGAACGCGACCGGCAGGAGGTGGGTTCCCTCAGCCAACATCGAGGTAACGCTCGAAGGCCCGACGCTCAATGTGATACGGCTGGCCTGCGAACATTTCACTTCGACGAGCGCGAGTCCTTTGGCCTCGGACGCGAGAGCTTCAATCTTTGAAGCCGGTCGGACAAGCAGAAGCAGCGGTTCCCCGAATACCGCCCAGTCGTAATTCGTGTTGCCCGAGATCGCGTTCGTGCGAAATCCGACCGAGACCCTCCGGCCTGTCCACGGAGACATGTCTATCGCACGGGGTTTCCAGCCATGCTCAGCAACGTCTTCTTCATAAACAACACGGCCATCGATACAGATCGAGAAGCGCACGCCATTCGGGGTACTGGGCGTCGCGTCCCAATCGAACCCCGGTCGCAACCCCACATTGAAGATAAGAAAGCAGCGCTCTTCCTCCCGCAAAGCCGGCATCGAGACATTCTCAAATTCCAGGACCGCGTCGCCGCCGCCCGTAGGATGCAAGAACATCCCCGGCATTCGTTCGTCGCCAGATTGTTCCCAGAACCCGGCTGATACATGCTGCGCATTGCTTACGGTGGCCTCTTCGTAGAGCGCCACGAAATCCGTCAGCACATCGACGGTTCCGGGAGAGCGCAGTTGCGCAGGGGACTGTCCGGAGCAGAACACGGCAATACTCGCGAGGAGCCCAAGGCAAAACGGCGAGGGGGAAAAATTACGCATAGAACACCACTAAATTTAGGCGGGATCGCTTCTTCAAACAACACTCACATACTAATCGGCAGGACGCCGGAAAAGAACCGCCAGGACCACCCCCACAATCGCTATCCCGGCCGAGACGGCCTGAAGACTGGGAATCTGATTTACGCCGGGTATTTGTGACGCAATTCCCAGATAGTGCGCTCCAAAAAGAGCGCCTCCTATCACAATCATGACGACCCCCAATAAAAACATGAGTGCCTCCCACCTTTTTCGTGTGAATTTCATTCATCCTTGCGGGATAGCCTGCGACGGACCAGCCAGCAGTATAATTTGCGCCGAGAGGCATATCAATTCAGCGAATTGCCTTCCCCCGGGCCGATCCCAGGAGGCCTGTCCCTCTTGAGGCATGTCGAAGTATTCATGCGTTGCACACACACTCGCGAAAAGCTGGGACAGACCCCGCGGTTTATGCAGTAATTCCGGGTCTGGCTCGAAAATTTGTCCGGTGTGGGACCGGCGCCCTCGCCGGTCGACCTTATTTTCATGGTCTACGGGTGAGCCGAAGAGCTCATATTTCGCTGTTTCGAAAATCCCTATTCACTCTCAAGTGGTTTTACGCTCACGCCGTAACGGGGGGCGGATTTTCCAATCCGCCATTGGGCTTGTCCCAAGGCGTTTTTAATCGTAAAGCAGACGTTGGTCGGCAAGGCGGGATAGTAACGAAAGCGGACGTATCCGTCCGCGGTGATCTCAAGGACGGGCTGGACAGCCCGTCCTCCGTTGCCGGACCCTGGTTCGCACCATGTTCATGGTGTACGGGTGAGGCGAAAGGCTCATGGTTCGCTGTCCCGAAAGCTTACGCAGAGAACATGTAGACTCTCACCCCGCCTTCTTGTGGTTTTTCCCATCTGCGTTCATCTGTAGAGAGTATGATCGGACTTAAGCTTCTTCCCAGTTCGCCCAATCCACCCCTCTGGATTCGCGACAGGCGCGCCGATAGAATACGGTGAAGGGAGCGCCGCGGTCTGGAGCCACGCGGAGCAACCCCTGAATAAGCCTTTACAGGAAAGGAACTGAGGTTCTGCGTGGACAATAACAGGCGCATCAAAGAACTGGAAGAGCAAGTCTCGAAGCTCACCCACGAGCTGCAGCAACTGCGCGGCATATCTGAGTTTACGTCTGCATCTTCCGCAACGGAACAGGAGCCCCCGGGAGCGCCATCAGCCACCGCCGAACCTGCGCAAACGGACCAAAATGGCGATGGGCGCGCGTGGACCGTATGGCTGAGCAGGCTTGCGGTTGTCTTCATGACCGTCGCTATCATTTTGGCCGCGGGGAAAAACGCGACCACGTCGGCTTTCGATCCTCACACTAAAGCCTGGGTTGCTTACGGCCTCGCGGCTCTGGGGCTCTTGATAGGCGCGGCCTTTCCTGACAGGCGCAGCTTCTTCGCCAACATCGTCCTGGGCGCAGGGCTTGGGGCGGGCTACTTTACCACCTACGCCATTTTCTTCGTTCCGAACGTCCAGCTTTTTTCTGACCAATGGAACGCCCTGCCGATCCTGTTCGCAGGACTGTCAGCGATGGCTGGCATCGTCGCGTGGCGGCGCAGCCATGTAGCTGCTGTGGTAGGCCATGCGCTTGTTTACTACACAGTGGGTCTGGCGGGCCATGAGGCCTCGACGGTGCCTCAGTTTGCGTATGCGCTTGGCACAATGGCCTTAGCCTCAGTGACCGCCGTGCTGCTCCATGCCCGCTTTCACTGGCGTTTTCTGATATGGCTCGTTTTAGCCGGCACATATGGTCCGTTTATCGCCTTCCTGTACACGCAACCTCAGGGCATCGCGGTCATGCCAGAAACCTATTTCTGGTTATCGCGCGGCGCTCTCGCTATTGCCTTTATTGCTTTAGGAATGGCCACCATCATGGAAGTCCGCCGCGAGGACATCCGGTCGAGAGGCATTCTGCTGGCATCTCTGTTCAACAGCGCGCTCTTTTTCCCCATTGCCTGGATAGGAATCCAACGATTCTATCCGGAACACGCATGGGTATTTCGTCTGACCTTTACCGTCATTTTAGCCCTCTTCGCGCTTATGGCCGAGACACGCGGTTCGAGAAAAAACTACCTTTTCCAAGCCTACATTGCTCAAGCCTTCGCCATGGCGATTCTTTCGCTCATGGCCTTGTATTCGGGCGTATTCCTGTGGCCTGCCCTGGCGCTTGCGTGTCTTGCGCTAGCTGTGTTTTACCAGCAAAGCGGCGCGGTCATTCTAAAAGCCGGTGGCCTTCTGCTCCTGTTCGCCGTCAGCGCGGGAGCCGCCCTCGCCATCAAAGCGCCCGGGTACGCCGTGCTGGGTTCCTACAGCATTCCCGCAAGCTGGTTAGGCTGCGCAGGCCCCGCCTTCGTCTTTTTCCTTATCGCCATTTACTATGAACGCGCTACACGCCGTCGGCCGCCCCGCAAACGCCGGCGAAGCAGCCATTGGTTTCTTTCCGACTCTCTACTGGACCCTCCCAGCGCCACGGTCGCCATGCTCTATTCCGCTTTAGGAGCCCTATTGCTCATGGGCCTCACGATTTCCGATCGCGGCCAACAGCCGGACCTTCCCTATCTCTTAGGCGCACTCAGCATCGCCCTCGCAATCATCGGATTTCTCGTATCGACGCCCCAATTGGAAGTAGCCGCAGTCGTCCTGCTCGTGGCTGCCCACGTATCTTTCCATTTCTTTCTCCTCGTCGATAAAACGGGATTCGAACAAACCGGCGGATACGCTTACGGAACGGCCATTCTCGCGGTCTACACCTACCTTGCCGGACT
>JAWODE010000243.1:0-5596 GCA_046483455.1 Candidatus Hydrogenedentota bacterium
TTCAGTTGGTAGATTTTCTTTTTATGGTCGTTACGTAAGCGCCAGCACAGGAGAGGTTCCTCGCCGTATGCAACATTGGTGGGAAAACCACCGGCTTTCTGTAACGTTTCTCGAACATACATAGCTGCGCCGCCACAATGTCGAATCGTGTCTTCCCGGGGAACCCAATCGATTTGTAGAGCCTCGAACAGAATACCGGGCGATGCTTCGTTCAAATTGCCGCAAACCGCCGCGAAATCGTCATGAGATTTGAGGAATTCCACCGCTGCACGTGGCCAATCCGGAGAAAGTGTCATGTCTCCGTCAAGGAACTGGATGAATCGCCCGCGCGCAGCCTTGCGCCCTAGATTGCGATTCTCGGCGGCACGGCGACGTTTTTCTCCTCCGAGCAAAACGTCGACGCCCGTCTTTTGCGCAATTTCAATACTGGAATCCGTTGAACCTCCGTCCACGTAAATGCGTTCCGAGATCAAGCCCTCGAGATCCGCGTGGTTGACCGAAGCGAGACATTCCTGAAGCGTCTCGGCTTCATTGTATCCGATGACAACAAAGGACACATCGATTTTTGTGGAGGCCAGATGATTCTGTTCTGGAGAAGTCATCACGAGACGTTTCGCTTAGGCGGCGTGACCTTAGGCGCGAGGAAACCCAAACCCAGCCGTCTCATTTGCCATGCGTGCAAGTGCTTACGGAATTCCAGATCGTCATATCGTTCTGCCCTCTTCAGCATGCTTGAGAAGTATCCGATTATTATACATATTCCGCCGATTACGTAGGGGCGTTCGAACATACGGTTCACGCCGCTGGCCATGATGTACAGAGGGTGACATCCCATAAACCATTGTCCGTGGCCCCACCGCATACGACCATGCAGGATATTCTTGTGCGAAGAGCCCATTAGGCGGTGGTGAACGATCCGGAGGTCTTCGTCGCGAAAACTGCGCGTCCGCCAGCCGAACATGCGCGCGCGATGCATGGCAATTCCGTCCCACATAACCATCGGTACGTAGCCGCCAATCTGCTCCCAACAGATGCGCCGCCAGAAATTCACGGCGCCGGACACCATGTCGTCGATGATGCGCTCTTCTTTCATTGCGCCCTCTCCGACTGGATTGAATACCTTGCCGCTTGCGCCTCCTAATGCCGGATCGGCTTCCATTTTGTTCATAATACCTTCGAAATAGGCGGGCGGAAGCGTAAGATCGCCATCGAGTTTGCATTGATACGTGAAGTTTTTCGTTTGGAGAGTCTCGAAGCCTGCATAGAACGTTTCGATGACTCCGCCGCCGACCTTTCGTTCGCCGCGGTCTTGCCGGTGCAGCACATGAATCCAGGGGTATTGCCGGGCGGCTGCGTCCGCAATGGCGCCCGTCTCATCTTTCGACCCATCATCTACGATGACCACCTCGACAGGAAGGATAGTCTGTCGCGCTATGCTGTCGATTGTTCCTTGCAAGTATTCGGCTTCGTCGCGGGCAGTGATGACGATAACATACGAGCGATCATTCGTGTTGACAGTGGTCTCGCCTGTCATTGCTGGCCTCCGGATGCATCGCGCTGTGAAATGGATTCACGAAACAAGGATTCCAAATTCGCGGCAATTATTTCCAGATTGAAGCGTTCTTCGATGGTCCTGCGTGCGTGTTTTGCCAAAGTTTCGCCATAGGCCGGATCCTGGAGCAAGTGTGTGAGAGCTTGAGACAAGGCAAGGGGGTCTTGGGGAGCTACCAGCAGTCCGTTTTCATCGTTCACAATTAGTTCTGGAATGCCCGAGATGTCCGTTGATACGACTGGGATGCCCAGCGCCATTGCCTCCATAAGTGCAACCGGGATGCCATCGCGATCGCCGCTTTCGGCCACCACACACGGCAAGACAAAGACGTCAGCAGTACCCATTATCTCCTTTACGCGTTCTTGAGGCATGGCCCCCGGGAGGTCGACGCATTCGAGGAGACCGGACGATTGCGCCTTGGTGTCTATTTCTTCGTAAAGGGGACCGGTACCGGCGATCACGCAATGAAAAGCCGTACCCCCTTGTTTCAGAAAAGATAATGCCTCGAGGAGAATAGCAAATCCTTTTTTCTCTACGAAACGCCCCACGGAGAATACCAATGGGGGGGTATTTGCAGGAGGTGCGGGGCGAAATTTGTATTTTGTAACGTCCAATCCGCAATGTACAACATGAATCCGGCCGGCACTGCCACCGATATTTATGAGAAAACGGCGGTTGTAGTCGGAAATAGCGACGGCGAAGGCCGAGCGTCCGACCTTTTCTTTAAGAGCGGTGCCACGCTCGAAGAGGTCGTTAGCGTGGGCCGTAAAGCTGAAAGGGATGCCTGCAAGCCCCCCGGCGTACATGGCCATCGCGGCCGGCACATGAGCGAAATGGGCATGCACATGTTGGATATGGCGATGTTCCAGGAACGTTGCAAGACGGCATCCCGTGAGGAAATGCCACAGCATCTTGATGCGGTCATAAGGTGAAGGCGTTTGCGACATGAGGATGTCATGAATCAATAGGACGAACGCACGGCAGAAGCGCAGGGGATGGTGGGCGAGACAATTCAGGGCGCCGGCTAAGATGGTTAAGAGGCGTGCGTCATACAGGTAGGTGGTTTCGTCGATTATCGAGCGGGCCTCATGGGAAACCTGCCCCTCATCCGGCCGGGTTGTCGAAAATAGCCTGATCGAGATGCCGCGTTTCTGGAGTGCTTGAACTTCGCGATAGATAAAGGTGGAGGTCAATGCCCCGAGTTCAGGCGCAAGGTAGGCGATGTTGATTAGCTGGTCCGTGTCGTCGGACACCTTCATGCGTTTGGTGGCCCTCTTTTTATGTGCAAGCATCGGGAGAGAGTCTACCCCCTACGGGCCCTTTCTTCAACAGTGGCAATCTGTAATTAACCTCTTAAAGCCATACGTCTGCTATACTTTAGGTAAAAGAGCAGCGCGCAGGTTCATGGTATTTGTGACCGGGTACAGTTTTCCGAAAGGTGGGTAATGATAGTCTTCGGCTGTCCGAAATGTAGCAAACAGTTCAGTGTGCCGGACACGGCCGTGGGACAGCACGGCTGGTGCAAAGGCTGTGGCGCCATTATCCGCGTGCCTGCGTCTAGCGAGGCGTCTCCGGACGATATCGTCGACGTCAAAATCGATCCACAGGTGCAAGCGCTGTTGCACCACATGGCGTCCCAGTTGACAAAATACCGCGCCCGGGCAAAAGAGACCGAGGCAAAACTGCTCGCCCTGGGAAATGAACGTTCTTCGAGGGGAGCCGAGCAGAAAGTAACCCACCAGGCGGAAGCCCTTTCGGAAAAGTTTGACAACCAATTAAGCGCCTTCGAAAAAGAACGGCAATCTATTGGTGTTGAGCTACGTGAGTTTCTGGCGTCCATGCGGGAACTGCTGCAATCGATCTCGCGACCCGATCCGGGGACACCGGTTGGCTCAGAGCAAGATCGGCTAGATGAATTGGAGAAAGCCTTGGCGGCTGAGCGTGCCGGCCACGCTTCAACAAATGAAGAACTCCATGCTCTTCAAAACCAATATTCCGGGGTAATGAAGGAGAATGAGGGCCGGGTGGCCGAGCTCGAGCGTTTGCAGCAGCGACTGGAAGGTGCTGAAGAAAATGCCCGGGAATTGGCCGAACGTTGCGGAAGACTCGATGAGCAAGTTGCCAGTCTTCGAGCGGAACGCGATGACGCCCGCCGCATGCTCGAGGAGCGGCGCGCCGCCGAGGAGACGCCGGAAGTGGTTACCGCCCGTTTGCAGGAAAAGGAATCGGTAATCCAGCGGCTGTCCGAGGAACTCCGAATTATTTCTGCAAGTAAAGGCGAGATTGAAGCTGTAAGTAAACAGAGACTTGATGATATCGAGCATCTTTCGGCGGAATTGTCCGGACTGAGTCAGAGCGCTGAAGCGGAAATCCTGGAGATTCAGTCTGAACTCAGCATCGAACGGAAAGGGCACGCATTAGCGGAGCGCGCTCTCACACAGGCACAAGATGATCTGCGTGCGCTTCGCCGGGAAGTGGATGCTTTGCGCCAGATTGAAACGCAAAAGGAGGTCCTGGAACGCGAGGTGGTTCTTCTGCGTGAATCATTGCAAAAAGCCGAAGAGACTATTCAAGGCACCCAAGCACGCTTGGAAGAGAGCCGTGAGAAACTGCGCAAAGCTGAAAACCAGCCGCAAACATTCCGGGAAACGGGCGTCACTTTCCAGAAAACCCGTGCTTCAGAAAAGACTCTGGATGAAGTTTCGCAGGATAGAGGAATTGCGAAGCAAGATGTGGCTGAAAGAGGGCCTTCTTTCATAGAAGGACCCTTTCCCGGGCCATTCGTTCCTCCTTCGGAGCAAGGAGACCGCGTCGAGGGCCTCGCTTTGATTCCGGAAGTTATTGACGAGGATTACGATGATCGCGAGATGCTGGATACGTTGATGCGGTTTCTCGAACCTGACGAGTAATGGATTGGTGGCGTGTTTCTGGATGTTACGTTATACTAGGTGGAATGCGGTAGCGTAAGCGTGATTGGGGTCGAGCGTTGAGGGATGTGTGGAAAGCGAAGTAAATGCGTAAGCTGATTTTGACATGCGGAGCGTGCGGTCAGCGCATGCAGGTTCCCCGCTCGGCTATCGGCCGCACGGGCTTATGTCCGGCGTGCGGGGCAACGGTGCGCATCAACAGCGACAATACCACTACGGCTGCCCCGAAGCAGAAGGGTATGTTCGGTGCCGGGGCGAACTGGTGGCAGGGAGGCGGCAAGGCCACTGACGACGCGAAACGTCGTTTCGGAGAAGCAGTGGATTTGTATTATTCCGGGCGCTTTGCCGAAGCGCTTGCTATCTTCAATGGGTTGGCACGAGATTTTCCCAATAATCCCGATATCCAAAACGGCCGTGTGCAATGTGAAAAGGCCTTGCGGCGACCGGGTGCCGGCAGACGTCTCGCTTTGGAGGATAAGTCGGAACAAGTGAAAGATGCCGTTTTGGATAGACAGACCGTCGAACGCATTGTGCTCGAGAAACTGGTCGCGGGAGAATCGGACGCGATTCAATTGCAGGCCGCCGAGATTGCCGCGAAAATTTTGGGTATGTACGATGCTGCACAAATGCCGCCCGATGCGCAGGAAAAGGCAAACGAGGCAGGCGGGCAGGAAGCCGCGGGGGACATGGAGGAAGCAGCTAACTCAGCGCGTGCGAAAGATACCCCGTTCACGATCTACGCGTTTCGAGACTTTGCCGCTGATGCGTCTAAGGAAGAACCTTCGGAAGACGGAGAACAGACTGCGGAAGATGATGACGTGACGTCTCCCGATGCACGGCGGGCTTAGCTGAGCCGTAGTCTGTTTGCGATACACTAAGGGTCCGATTGTGTTTAAGGAACCGCTGCGTGTTGCTCTGGATCTGAGCTGTGCTCTGGAACGTCCTCTTACGGGTGTGGGATACGCGGCTTGGCATCAGGCTCATGCTTTGGCGAATCTCGATGCCCCGTTAGACCTCCGTCTTTTCGCGACACGCGCCCGAGGGGTCAGAATCCCCGAAGGCGTACGCCGCGGTTTCACGCGGTGTTTTGCAACGCCCTGTGCGCGTCGGCTGAAGC
>JAWODE010000262.1:0-9697 GCA_046483455.1 Candidatus Hydrogenedentota bacterium
GCGCTCACCGAGCAGCTGGATGCGCCGGCCATCGTGGTCCACGTGCCGTCGCGCTCCATGCACGGCGGCGCGCTCGAAGCCCTGCAACGGCTGCTTCAGACGGACGGGGTACCCGCCTTTCTGGCGGGAGAGGGCGCCCGCGGGTTCTCCGACCTGGACGGACCCCGATCGCTGCTGACCCTGCCGCCGCCCTCCGTTGCCGGAGTGGAGACCACGCGCAGGCCCGCGTGGTCGGAAGAGTGTCGCGGTCGGAAACCGCGACACAGCGAGGCAGCCGAAGGGCCCATGGAGCGCCGCCTCTTCCGTCGCCCCCGCGGAAGCAAGGGTCCATCCAATCCGCGTGCAGCAGCAGCAATAGTCCGGAGCTTGATGCACTCGCGGATGTCCTGCGGTTGCAGCATGTGACAGCGTAAAAACAGAAAAATTTTAACCACGGAGCTCACGGAGAGTACGGAAAATTCCTTTCCTTGCTCCGCGTCCACCGTACTCTCCGTGGTTGATTCTTCCCAGGCTTTCACGGCATCCTCGGTCCATCTCGCTACGAACTGCCTCTTCCGTCACCCCTGCGAAAGCAGGGGTCCAGTCATGTGCGTCCCGCAACGGCGAAGCCGTGCGTCTTACCCGCAACGGCGAAGCCGTGCGTCTTACCTGCAACGGCGCAGCCGTACGTCTTACCCCACCCGAGCCCGCGTCGACGAGCATGGACTTCGGACGCGGCGGTTTGGCGGCGGGTATGCCGCGCCGTGTATTCCAGGCAGGGAAGCACTTTGGCCCAAGCCTACCGCCAGTGTGGGCCAAACCCTCCATGAATACTGGACTTAGAAGAGGCAACGTGATAAACTAGGCCTACGGTACAAGTAATTGGTTGCCGGAAATGCGGAAGGAGAAACTTGGTGGCGTCGTCGTTTAAGTTGACGGTCGAGGCCGGCCCTCATGATCGCACTTTTTGTCCTGTAACTGTCGATTTGCCAATTAGTTATAGAGAATTCAAGGGAATGGTGCTTAGGGATGCGAAGTCCAAGAAGGCAATTCCCTGCCAAGTGACGCCAAGGGGCAAGGGGATTACGATGACGTGGCTCGCAACGGGTTTAAAAGCGGGCCAAATCCAGAAAATCACGGCTAAACCCCTTTCTGAGCCTCAAGCCAAGAATAAAGTCCTCATTGAAGACCATCGCGACAAGGCGCAGGTATCGGTGTCGGTTTTTGGTAAACTCTTTACGGCGTATAACTATGGCCGTAAGTGGGCTCGGCCGTTTTTGTATCCCGTCGTCGGTCCCGGGGAGGTCCAGGTAACGCGAAGCTGGCCGGTATCCGACCATGTGAAAAGAGAAACGCGGGATCATCCCCATCACAAATCCATCTGGGTCGCACACGGCAAGTGCGGAGCCGGCAAGGTAGACAACTGGGCCGAGGCCCCCGGCCACGGATGGCAGCGCCATGCGGGCTTTCTTAAGAAGGTGTCGGGCCCGGTATTTGGGCAAATTGTCGCCAAGAACGACTGGTGTACCAACAAGGAACGGAAACAATTCGAGGAAATCCGCGACATGCGGTTTTACGCCCTCCCTGGCGGTGTCCGGCTGTTTGATATCCACGTTACATTTCGAATGACCGAGGGTCCCATTACTTTTTACGACACGAAGGAGGGGGGCTTGGTCTCGGTGCGCGTCGCCACTTCGATGGACGTTCCCCGCACAGGCAAGATTGAAAACGGTTATGGTGGGATTGGCGAAGCCGAAACGTGGGGAAAAAGCGCCCCGTGGTGCGATTACAGCGGCACGGCCGAAGGAAAGCAAGTCGGCATCGCCATCATGGACCACGAAACCAATCCTCGTTATCCAACGGGTTGGCATGTCAGGGATTATGGATTGATGACCGCGAATTGTTTTGCATGGAAGCATTATCGGCCCGAAGCAAACATTAAAGGAGACATGAAATTCGCTAAAGGGAGCCGGACAACCTGGACATACCGGCTCTTTATTCATGCGGGAGACGCAGCCCGAGGCAAGGTGAAGGACCGGTTCCTCGACTTTGTCGCTCCGCCGCGCGTGAGCCTCTCGTAGCTTAGCGCCGCGGTGACTTGGCAAAGGGGACTCCCGGCCCAAGGCGGTCCGCGGCTGTTGCTCCCCGAGTGATAGTGAGCGTTTCTCGGATGGGGAGGAGGAGGTGCCTGGCAAACGGCTCGAGGTGGGCCGATTGCCGGGGGTTTCCGAAAACAACGGCAGCCAGGAGGCAATCATGGCAAAAAGCAAGGGAAGGCCCAAATCAAAAGCCAAAAGCCGCGGTAAAACGGCGACAAGCAGAGGCAAGAAAACGGCCAAACCGAAGAAGACTGCCGTGAAACAGCGCGCCCGGAAAAAGGCCAAAAGCAGCCCCAAAAAGGCCACGGCCGCAAAAAAGACCCGGAAAAAGAAGGCGCAGGCGAAGACAAAATCGCGCACAAAGGCAGCGGCCAAATCAAAACCGAAGGCCAGAGCCAAGGCGTCAGCGAAGAAGAAGGTTTCGAGAAAGAAAGCCAAAGGGCCGGCTAAAAAGACGGTTTCGAAGAAAAAAACTAAGCGGCAAAAGTCCACCCAGAAGGAGAACAAAGAGAAAGTGGCAACCAAGAAAAGCAGATCTTCTCGCGGTAAGAAATCGCTTCTTAACCGTGATTTTCTAATGGCTCTAGCGACGACAATTCGCGACGCCGTTCAACCGGCGATCAATGCCGCCAAAGGGCGGGAAGTCATCGGAAATGCCGCCAGCGGCGACGCGACCTTCCAGCTTGATCGCTTGGCCGAAAAGGCACTGCTCGTTTTTTTGCGCGATGCGAAGCTTCCGGTGGCGTACTACTCAGAAGACTCGGGGTACACCACATTTACCAGTGGACAACCGGAGCATCTCCTTGTGGTGGATCCGATCGATGGCACCCGTGCTGCGAAATCGGGATTCGAGTGGTGTGTGGTAGCGATCGGCAGCACCCGGGTCATCGAACGCCCCCATATCGGCGAGATCGATAATGCCCTGGTCATGGAACTCCGGGGACCGCGCACCTTTTATGCCGAACGCGGGAAAGGCGCGCGCCTGTATATCGATGGCCAGTACCGAAAGCCGAAGCTTTCGAAGAATGTTGACCTCGAAACCGTCGTGTGGTCGATGACAGTACCGGCCCGTCCGGCGGAGCTCATTTTCCCGACGGCGGCGAAGCTCATTGACCTGACGAGTCTCAAGGGCGGTTTTTACGCGTGCAATAGTACGTCATACAGCCTTACGCGCCTGCTTACGAATCAGCTCGATGCATGTATCGATGTCGCGAACCGCTATTATCGGGATATCCCGAAGGTGGTCCAGGACCAGTTCATCAACGCCGGGCGGGGATCGGTGCTGGGCATCGCCCCGTACGACATTGCCGCCTCCCTGCTGATCGCCGAGGAAGCGGGGTGCATCGTGACGGATGCGTACGGTAAGAGTTTGCACGACGTGCTGTTGCTCGACAGTGCGACCGGCAACCATCGTTCGCTCATCGCGGCCGCGAATTCGGAGCTGCACGAGAAATTGCTGAGTTTCTTCGATACGCGCGTCCGCCAATACGAGCAATTGCTCGAACGCCGGGCGGAATTGTCCTCTTCCTGAGACCGGTTTGTATTCCCGACCGGTCCCCACGCGATAAAGTCGCGGGATTGCGGAAATGTAGGCGCCTCTTTCGGCTGTTTCCCTCGAAGGGCTGCGCTATTAGGAGCAAAGGAGGGTTTTATGTCCGGCGAACCTACCATACGATTTGTGCAGGCAACCTTAGACCGCCATTTATCCCGGTTCAAAATCGACCCCCGGCAGATGGCTACATTGGTCATTTTTGGCGCGACGGGCGACTTGGCAAGCCGGAAACTGATCCCCGCCATTTATAACTTGTGGCAGGCCGGTTACCTGCCCGAGCACATCGCTGTGGTAGGCGCCGCACGAAGACCGCTCGACGAGAACGACTTTCGACAGGACATGTGCGAAGCTCTCAAGAAGCACTCGCGCACAGGGCATGGCGAGAGCGATATTTGCGACCCCTTCGTTTCCAACATCTATTACCAGCAAGTGCGCTTCAATAATATTCAGGATTATCGGGGATTGAAAGAACGCCTCGAGAAGCTCGAAAAGCGTCTCGACGCCCCGGGCAACCGTCTTTACTATATGTCGGCCGCCCCCGAGTTTTTCGGGACCATCACCCGGAATCTCGCCTACGTGGGCTGCATTTATCCGTCCAATAGTACCCCCTGGTCCCGGGTTATCGCGGAAAAACCCTTCGGGTTTGACATCGAGTCCGCCCAGCAATTGAATGCCGAGATTCGAAGTGTATTGGATGAGAGCCAAGTCTTCCGAATCGATCATTACCTTGGCAAGGAAACCGTCCAGAATATTCTCGCGGTTCGCTTTGGAAATGCCTTTTTCGAGCCGCTTTTCAATGAGAAATACGTCGATCACATCCAAATTACCGTAGCGGAGACAGTCGGAATGGAGGGCCGCCGCGGCGCCTTTTACGATAAAATCGGCGCATTGCGCGACGTGGTCCAAAACCACGCCCTGCAGCTCCTGTGCCTGGTGGCTATGGAACCACCCGTTGGATTCACGGCCCGGGGCATTCGCGACGAGAAACTCAAGGTCCTTAACAGTGTCCAGGTCCCCGTCGATGAGCCTTTGGAGAAGTGGTGCGTGCGGGGGCAATACGGCGAAGGTGCGGATGGTCCAGCCTATCTTTCGGAGGAGGGGGTGGATGCAGCATCGCAGACCGAGACCTTTGTTTCGCTACGGCTGTATGTCGACAACTGGCGCTGGGCCGGCACGCCCTTTCTTATTCGGACCGGAAAGCGTCTCAAAAAACGCGTGACGGAAATAGCTGTCCAGTTCAAGGATGTTCCGACGCATCTTTTCCGGGAACTTGGGGCGCGGTTGCCCGAGACAAACGTGCTGGTGTTTCGCATCCAGCCCGACGAGGGCATCTCACTCACCTTTAATGCGAAACCGCCGGGCATGCATTTCGCCGTGCAGCCCGTGGCCATGGATTTTACATACGGGGCCACGTTTGAGGAAGACCTGCCGGAGGCTTACGAGCGGCTTTTGCTGGACGCCATCCGCGGCGACAGCACCCTGTTTATGCGTGCCGACGAGATTGAGAGCGCTTGGGATATCATCACAACCATTCATGAGGCGTGGCATGAGGCGCCACGTGTTGCCCTGTATCAACCCGGTACATGGGGACCGGAAGAAGCCGAGGAGGTTTTTGACAGTTGCCACGGCGCGTGGCGCAAGCTATGAGAGACCGAAACGAGCGCGGCACGAGCGAATTTCGTGTGTGCGAAGACCCCTTTCGGGCGGTTGCGAGGGCGTTTGCCGATCTTATGGCTTCTCTCGAGGAGACGTGCATAGCGTTGTCCGGCGGTTCGACGCCAAGAAGACTCTACACCCTCTGGGCCAGAGAGTTCCGGCAAGCTATACCATGGTCCTCTATCCGCATATTTCAGGTTGATGAGCGGTGTGTGCCGCCTGACGATCCGGCAAGCAATTGGAAACTTCTTACGGACACATTGCTCGGTGCAATACCCGAAACGCACGCCTACCGCATCGAGGCGGAACACCCCGGCGCGGCCGAAGCTTACGAAGCCACGTTGCGGCAGCACGTCGCGGTCAATGAAGACGGCATGCCGGCCCTCGACTTGGTCTTGCTCGGCGTGGGCGCCGATGGCCACACCGCCTCTCTTTTTCCCGGCACACCGGCTCTTGAAGAACGCGAGCGCCTGGTCGTGCGGAATGAGGCGCCCGAGCTTGAACACGCGCGCATCACGTTAACGCTTCCGGTCCTCGAGGCTGCCCGTCGCCGATGGTTTCTCGTTACGGGCTACGATAAGGCCGGGGCCGTTGCCGCCGCAAAAGCAGGCACAAACCCTGCCGGCCGCCTCGGGGGCATCTGGTTCCTGGACGCCGAAGCGGCGCAACGGCTGTAATGATCCAAAGGATGTACGAAAAGACGCTCAGCTCTTCTGGGGCGCATATTTTGTTTAGTTTTTCGATAATGGTGAGCCCAAGTGGACATGCCACGGGCATACTCAATCGGCCGCTTTCCAAATAGGTCTTATAGGCGTCCTATACGTCTTATAGGCCGTGCCAACTAAGAAGTTTGTGCAGTGAGCCGGTCTATCTTCGCCGGGTGGTACGGTACAAGACCACGGCCGCCGTCTTTGCGACCGTGGTCTTACTCTTTCTTCAACCCTATGCCTCGACGATGCCCAGTTCCGGCCAGCTTTGCCAACGGCCGCGGGTGAAGTCGGGAAAATCCACCGTCTCGGCTTTGTTGGCGACGGACTGTTCACTTAAGGGGCCTACGACGCTCCACGCGGCGGCGTCATAAACGTCCATATCAAGCGGCGAGCCTTCGCGGAGGCACTTGATGAGGCGGTAGTCTTCCATGAAATCCATGCCGCCGTGTCCCGCGCCACTCGCATCGGGTCCGAGCTGTGTCCAGAGGGGATGCTCGAATTCGGGGCGGTACTGGGCCAAATCTTCCCACGCGTGGGCGGGGCTGCGTCCCTCGATGTGGATGCGGTCCGGGTAGCCTCGTGTAATGGCCCGCGTCCCTTGGAGCATGTTAATGCGGCTGTACGGACGCGGCGAATCGCAGTTGTGCTGGACCATAATCGTGCGGCCCTTGGCTGTTTTGATCAGGCTGGTGTTGTAATCGCCGTTTTTGAATGTCTCGTCTCTCCGGGGATCGCCTTCCTCGAAGTTTTCTTCAGCGTAGAGTTCCAATCCGAGCGCGGGAGAGCTCATCGAGACCATGTAAGCGAACTTATCGCCGCGGTTAATATTCATGCACTGGGCAATGGGCCCGAGGCCATGGGTGGGATAGAGGTTGCCGTTGCGGTCAATCGAGTGCTGGCGGCGCCACAGGCCTTCGCCCGCGCCGGAGAATTTCAGGCCGCGCAAATCGTGCAGATAGCCCCCTTCGCCATGGACCAACTGGCCGAAAACGCCCTGGCGCACCATGAGCAGAATCTGCAATTCCGCCCGGCCATAGCAGCAATTCTCCATCATCACGCAGTGCTTCTTTTGCTTTTCGGCGGTTTCGACGAGCTTCCAACAATCCTCGATGGTGTACGCGGCGGGCACTTCGGTGGCCGCGTGTTTGCCGTTTTCCATGGCGGCGAGACAGACGGGGACATGCCACCGCCACGGCGTCGCCGTATACACCAGGTCAAGGTCTTCTTCCGCGCACAGGCGCTCGAAATCGCGTTCTCCACGCGTGTAGCCCGTGGGTTTAGGAAAGCCTTTCTCCTCGACCAGTCGCTGGGCATTGGCCACCTTTTCCTCGACGATGTCGCACACCGCGACAATCTGACAGCCCTCGATGTTGAGCAGATTGCGGACGTGATTGGTACCCATGCCGCCAACACCGACGTATCCGATACGAACATTCTCGATGGGAGGGGCCGCGAAGGGCATTTCAGGGGCCGCGCCAAGTCCTTCCGGCACCGCGGCAAATGACTGACGTCCGAAGGCCGTCATGCCTGCGCCGAATCCCGCGGCGGCGCCCAAGCGAACGAAATCGCGGCGGTTCATGCCGTTTGGGGTGCTGTGATCATGCGTGCGTCGTTTCATGGGGAATTCCTTTCATCTGTTTGATAGGTCGACTGAGATTTTAGGAGAATTGGGCAGGGAAATGCCAGTTCAGCGGATAGTTGCATCACCTAGCCCGGGTTTTCCTTCCTCGCTTTGCTTCACGTGCGGCGGCCGCGTAAAATCCCGCCCGACATGAACAAGACCGCTCGGCAGACGTTGGTGCGCGCAGGGTGGTTGCCCAGGAATCACATCGAATCGATGCAGGATCGGCTGAAAAAAGACATTGTGCGGCGCATCCGCCGCACACTGCTTGCATGGTATACGCGCAATGCACGTGCGTTGCCATGGCGGGCCACCCGTGACCCGTATGCCATCTGGGTCTCCGAAATCATGCTTCAACAAACGCGAATCGATCAGGGGACGCCCTATTTCACCCGCTTTATCGCGGCATTTCCGACGGTGCAGGCTCTAGCGGCGGCGTCCGAGGACGCCGTCCTCAAACAATGGGAAGGGTTGGGGTACTATTCCCGCGCGCGGAATCTGCACCGCGCGGCCAAAACCGTCGTATCTAAGCTCGAGGGTGTGTTTCCAAAAACGGCCGAGGGATGGCAGGCATTGTCCGGTGTTGGAAGATATACAGCGGGGGCGATCGCGAGTATTGCCTTTAATGAGCCCGTTCCGGTTCTCGACGGCAACGTCAAACGCGTTTTGGCCCGCCTTTTCGACATTGCGGAACCGATCGACCAATCAAGTACCGAGCAACGTCTCTGGGCACTGGCCGCGAAGCTTGTGTCGCCGAAACGTCCAGGGGACTTCAACCAGGCGATGATGGAACTGGGTGCGATGGTGTGCGTCCCAAAAGCTCCACTGTGCACGACATGCCCGCTGCGAAACGTGTGTCGTTCAGCCGCCCGCGGCACGCAAGCCGAACGGCCGGTCAAGCGGAAGAAAGCTGCGACGCCGCATTACGAGATCGTGGTGGCGGCCATTGAAAAAAACGGGCGCTTCCTTTTGGGTAAACGCCCACCGAACGGCCTACTAGGCGGTTTATGGGAGTTTCCCGGCGGGAAAGTACGGGCCCGAGAGACCCACGAACAAGCTCTCGAACGCGAAATCCGCGAAGATCTTGGTGTCGATATCCGCGTCGGAGGACTGGCCGCCGTCGTCAACCACGCCTACTCGCATTTCAAGGTCACGCTCAACGTGTACCGTTGCGCTCTCGAGTCCGGCACGCCCCGGCCCAAGTCGCACACCGCCCTCAAATGGGTTCCCCGCGCGCATTTCGACCGCTACGCCTTCCCCAAAGCCAATCATAAGTTTCTCGATGTGTTGTGAGGGAAGTGAAGTATTGCCGAGCGCGGCCACGATCCGTCACGGGCGAGCCGCCCGTGTTACGTGCCTTCGTGGTTTAATCCCGAGACCATTTTCAACGCAGAGCCGCAGAGAACGCTGAGAATCGCAGAGAAGAACAACGTACCCTCACGTCCGTTTTATGGGGCCTTCAAAATCTGTACTACTATCCGGCAAAATCTTGTTTTTGGGCCATAAACCGGGCTCTCCCGATGCGTAACCTTAAGAACGGCTTACATTTGACCCCCGCTGGCGGGTCCGCAACGCCGAAGGTATGCGTCTTCTCCGCAATGCCGAAGGTATGCGTCTTCTCCACAACGGCGAAGGCATGCGTCTTTCCCGCAACGGCGAAGCCGTGCGTCTTCCCCGCAATGCCGAAGGCATGCGTCTTCTCCGCAACGCCGAAGGCGTGCGTCTTCCGGCGCGGCGCAAGCCGGACCAAGGGTCGACACTTTTCTTTGGTTTCTATTATGGTTGCGGCCAGGCCGCGCTGTGTTCGTCCGTGTTTGTCCGTGTTCTCCTACCTCAAAAATTCCTCCGGTGTGGGACCGCCGCCCCCGGCGGTCATTATCACAACGAGCGCGGACGTGTCCGCCTGCGGTGATCTTATGGACGGGCTGGACAGCCCGTCCTCCGTTGCCGGAGTGGAGACCACGCGCAGGGCCGCGTGGTGGGAAGAGCCTGTCTGCCGGCAGGCAGGTGTCGCGGTCGGAAACCGCGACACAGCGAGGTGTACGGGTGAGGCAAAAGGCTCATGCTTCGCTACCTCGAA
>JAWODE010000293.1:0-5154 GCA_046483455.1 Candidatus Hydrogenedentota bacterium
TAGATGTATACGGGGCGGGGCGCAATGCAGGCCAGCAGCATGTGCTGGTCCACCGGCAGGTCGTCTTCGCGACCCGTGAATTTCCACGCATTTCGGCATAGCCAATACGGAAACCGGGTAACCATCTTCTCGAGCGTTTCACCATACCTCCTGCGCCAGAGGGCTGCTCCGGCGCATCCCGACTGGGCCGAGACCGCCATCGCGAACCGCTCGTCCTGCGCGGCCGTCCAGAGCGCCGCTTTGCCGCATTTCGAATGGCCCATAATGGCAACGCGTGTTTGGTCAAGGTCTTCGTCGGTTTCCAGATAATCCATGGCGCGCATGCCGCCCCAGGCAATTGCCGCCAATACCCCCCACTCGTTCGCTTTTGGAAAACTTTGGCCGTCCTGGTAGAAGAGGGGGTGGATACCTCTATTGAAATCCACTTCATTGTGCTCTACCAGACTTGCTTGGTGTACAGCCACGAAGCCCAAGCCGCGGTCGAGGAGTTCGCCAATTGGCCAACCGTTACGCAATCGGCTCCGGTCTTCCGGATGCTCGTCGAATCCCTTGGAACGCGTATTGTCGAAACTGTGCATCATCAACGCGGGGACGGGCTGTTTCGTCTTGTTGGGCACATAAACCAGGATCAGCATTTCCGCCCTGCCCTTATCGTTGCTGAAGCGAATCTCGATGTCCTTGCGCGTCGCTTTGCCTTTCATAAACCTCGAATCGGTCTTTTTGACCTCGAATTCCATCTCGATGGGGCTCTCCGGAACAGGAATACAACCATAGACCAGATTGCCGAACAAGGCCATGATCTGCGGGCGCCGTATCGTCATCCATTTCTCCGGCATGGTGACCTGCTTACCTTCAGCAGTCACCAGAAGCGGCGGGAGATCATAGTGGGGCACGCGGTTCTCATCGTAAATCACGTCGCTATCGTCTTCCTTCAACTCCCTCGCCTGGGCCGGCAGCCAGACGCAGAAGAGTGCGGCGACAACAAGAATCGGCATTGCATCCTTCATCGACCATTCCTTTCTCACGGCGCAATCAACTTTCCAACCAGCGTGACAGCTGACCGTGGCGGAACAATGTATTTGGCATCCGCGTTCACCGGCGGATACGCTTTCAGGTCGTCGTGCTCAGATGTCACGTGGGGAGTGAACGACTTTACCGCCGTGCCCGCGGGCAGTCCCTTGAGCCCTAGCGAAACGGTTTTCTCCGTTTCAGCCATATTGATAAACACGAGTACAATTTCATCACCCGATAGGCTCTTGTAAGCCGACCCAAGGAGACCGTAAATATCGTCCGCGCCTTCGAGTTCGATCCGCGTGGCCCCTGGCCGGACAAACCGGCTGTAATTGCCGAAGACCCACAGGAGTTTCGAGGGGTAGATGGTCTCCTCATTGCCCGGCACATCGTCTCTGCCGTAATCGGTGTAGATGAGACCGTCCTTGTAGTGATAGTGAGAGACGGCCAACCACCATTGCCACGCAGAAGCATTGCAGATGGTGAGGTCGCTGTGGATCACGCGGGCGACGTCCAAGGCAGTCTTCATGGTAAGGTCGCGTCCGCCGCCCCCCTCATTATCCGGTCCCTGCATGACGCAGTATTCGGTCATCCAGTATTTCCAGTCCGGATATTCATCGAACTTCGCCCGGAACTTCATGCGTTGGGGAATGAACTGCGCCGGGATGCGGTCAGCGCGATAGGAATGAGCACACAACACGTTGCCCAGTTTGTCGTTCACCGCCGGGTCATTGCAAAAATCGTCGAAGTAGTCGCCGAACTTCTCGCCATACTTCAATGTAAGGTCCCGATGCTCGGCATACATCGCGTACATGTTGCCGCTCTCGGGAACAAGAATCTTCGTGTCGAGCCCGCGTGCCTGCAATTCCCTATCGAGGGCAATCACAATCGCTTTAATGACGGCATTACTCGCGGGGTTTCCTTCCTGCGAAGCGCTGGTCCACGGCCATTGCGGTTCGTTGACGGGGCTAATCCAATCAAACTCGATGCGCTGGCTCTCGTCCGGGTTCTCAGCGAAATGTGCTGCGATATCCGCCAAATACCGGGCGAATTGGCCCTCGTAGCCTTTCTTCAGGTTACTTGACGCCTCACGGTCAGTGGCATGGACCTTTCCGCTACGCGTCATTCGGCGCGGAGGGCTGTTCACGAATGCGATGAACTGGTCGACGCCGCGCGCTTTGGCCGCTCCCAGAAACCAGCGTTGCGGCTCCTGGCGCGTCCAATCGTACTGGCCTTCCGCAACCTCAAAGGTCTCGGTCCTGCGCCATCCCTCGCCAGGGTCTTTGCCCCCGCCGACATTGAAGCGCCAGGCCGACAACCCGATGCCCTTGGTCCGAGAGAAAAGTAAGTCGGCCAGACGGTTGCGATTTTCCAAGGACCACCGGCCGACCATCTGGATCATCCAGCAATCCGACGCGCCGAAATTGTCGACGCCCTGGTGCTCGATATTCCAATCCACCACTATGCGGTGCGTATCATCGGTGGGTTTAGGCGAATCAGGAACGGCAGAAGTGGTATCGTCAGTCGCGCAACCTCCAATAAGGAAGAGGGCAAGAGGAAGTAAAATAAGCGTCGCGTTTGAAATGCGCATTAGTCTCATTGGGCCCCTTTCGCTTCATGGTTAAAGCAGCAGAATACCGCATCGTAGCCAACTGAACCCTGGCGGGAAGGAAGCCGTTTGTCAGCAGGACAACGCGGCCCTCACTCGCCAAGTCTGGTCGTCCGGATGGGTCCTAAAGCCCTTCAAGCGCCATATCCGTAAACAACCACCGACCTTTTTCCTTGGCGGCGCTTAGTTCAATGGTGATACTTCCTTGCCAATTGGCGTAATCAATGGGATAGATCGTGGCGCTGCCGTCTTCGATACTGATCTCAGCGCCACTTAGGTCGACTTCTACCCCCTCGAAATTGCCCTCCTCGATAGACCATTCGATGTACTCCCTAAGGGCCGCTTTGTCCTTCGCCTCATACTCGTAGCCGTCATGGGCGAATTTCTCCGAGTAGGTGGTCATGATCTTTTCTACGTCTTTGGCCAGAATCCCCTCTTTCCAGGTGTTAAGCAAGGAGGCTATTTGTTCTTCGTCGCTAGGGCCTCTTGCGCCCGTGGCACACCCGATGGCAAACACGGAGAGGAGGAAAACCAAAAGCACGCTCAACAGGAAATACTTGGGCATACCTGTTTCCTTTCGTTTGCCGCTCATCGCTATTGCCTCTTAAATTACCTTGATCGTCATTTTACCCAAGGCGGGAAATCGCAGAACAAAAAGCACACAAGACCCTGCGAAGGCAAAAACCTCCTTCCTATTGAGCAATCGATTAGGTCCTACGGGAGCGCAGGCGCTGCAAGATCCATGAACATTGCCCAGGTCCGGCATATCGGAAACTCGCCCGGATACCGGATAAACTCGACGTGCCCATCCATGAATAGCGCGTTCCCGCCGCCGGGTACGTGGTTGTAAGCCGCCACATCCGTCCCGACCTGGTCATACATTACGGCGACTTCGGACTGAGCCATTGCACTGCTGGCCGGGTTGTTGATATCCGTGATGAAGAACCGCTCGATGCCTTCCCGCAAGCGGTACAAAGTCTCGCCGTTCGGGAGGGTTACATCGGCCTCGTAATCTGCGGGGCTCCATGTACCGTCTGCTCCCAGAGCATTCATTACTTTCTGCCCGAACCCCAAGAGATCCACCGCCGCCGGATCTTCCGAGTTCTCGTCGTATCCAGGCAAAAGATAGTGCTGCGGTAAAACGGCCCAGCCGAAATACATGTAAGAAGCGTAATCGATTTTGCAAGGGTTGATAGGGGCGTCGGGATCATGGCCAATGTTCCACCGGCCCGGTTCAATGGCGTCAGCGTCCGACGGACAACTGAGTACATTCGTATCGGTGAGATACTCCGGGTACACGGCAGGCGCGTCAAACACAAAGTGAATCCAATCATTGGGGCCAGCAGGTGGAAGAGCATTCTCACTTCGACAAATGCCCTCCGTGGCGTCACTACTGTCGTTCGTGTCATCCTTGAATTTCTTCAACGGAGGCCATTGTTCGCCCTTAGCCTCGTTGGCGTACATCTTGAATACCAAGCCCATCTGCTTGAGATTGTTGGCGCAACTTGCGCGGCGTGCCGCCTCGCGCGCCCGTGCCAGCGCCGGCAACAGGATTGCTGCCAAGATGCCGATAATCGCAATCACCACCAGCAATTCAATAAGTGTAAATCCAAATTGTCTCTTTCGCATGGTTTTCTTCCTCCTTAAAGTAGGACCATAAATACAACCATTCCCTTCTTGACTTTCTTGCGCAGACCGCTTTTCAAGCAATAGCATCTTGCCCGCCTCACCATCTGCCGCACTCTTTTTGATAGCACAAGACCCATCCCATTGTCTTGACATTTACGGACATAATTTTGCATTGTCGGTTAGGATTTGGCATTAAAAGACACAAGCAAAAAAGGAAACAAGATCAGAAAAGATGCAGACCCCGGCAAATTCTGGTAGCACATCGGACCAAATCCTCGCGCGTGTCCGCGGGCAGGTGGCCCCTGCTTTTGCCTTTGCGGAATCTTACCTTCGCTTGCTTTCAGAAGAACTGGGGCTGGGCGCCTTGGCAGTCTGGTTTGGAGCAGAGGGGATCGAACATTACATCTCCGGAAAATCCAACAAATCCAAAGAGTTTGAATGGCAGGATTCCTTGTCCGATCTCCTTCACACCACTACCCGTCTTGGGCCGCCTGGACAGTCGGCATTTTGCGCGACGTTGCGAAAACATGCGGAAGCGGACAGGCGTTGCCATGAATGTGATGCGAAATGGATCGCTCGAACGCGCAAAAGCGGACGTTCCTGGGCCTATGAATGCCACGCGGGGCTGAGTGAAGTTATTGCCCCTATCGAGGTAAAAGGTAAGCGCATCGGCGAAATCATGGGGGGACAACTTGCCTCCACCGAGAAACTACCCAGAGGATTTGAGAATGTCTGGCAGCGCGTCAAAGACATTAAGGGGTTGGATCGATCACGGCTGGAAAAAGCATTTGCCCAAGTCACGGCCGCCGTGGGAGTTCGTAGTAGCCAGCTTCACCGCCGTGCCGAGGTTCGTACTAGGCGGTTCCGCCCAGGCGCCTCTAGCGCCGTGAAGACTCGCAGTAGGC
>JAWODE010000306.1:0-9559 GCA_046483455.1 Candidatus Hydrogenedentota bacterium
TGGCGGTTCCGCTGGGCGTGTTGACCGTCAATGACGAGGTTGCCTTCGGGTTCATGCCCGGCGAGATGTTCGTGCAATATCAGTTGGAACTCAAGGAGATGTCGCCGCTGACGAACACCATGCTCTGCGGTTACGCCAACGATTTCCATGCCTACTTTCCTACCATCCGCGACGCCGCCGCGGGCGGATACGGGGGGCTGATGGCCACCTACGTGGGGGTGGGCGCGGGAGACAAATTGATCATGGAGGCTTGCACCGAAATCGGTCGCCAGACCGGTGCTCTCAAAGAGCTGTATCTCCCTGAGGATTTCGAACTTATCGAGGTGGAGAACGCGTAGGCTCGCCACTGCATTCACCCCCATATACACGGCAAGTGGTTCCTGCGGGGGGCTCCAAGTGCCTCAGCACTGCCCAGCATGGTTCTACTTTTACAACAATTGGAAGTAAGACACGCGTTGGTCCGGCAATTGGACCCTTGTAAATGTATGCGAAGCCTTCTTGCTTGATGCAGCGATATTGCACGCGGGGCGAAATGTCATTTTGCACCGGTGACAGCGTCGCTGGTAGGGTGTTCAGTAAAAGACACAGGAGACGGTTATTCCCCTGGCCGTTGTGAGCCTCATCCCGTACAAGGAGGACGTTACGGATGTTTTTCAAGATTGTTGGCGGAGGCGGGTTTGTAGTTTCTATCCTGTTGATTGCTTTGGGAGGAGTAGTTCTACTTTATCCCCAGACGACGGTTTTCGGAGCAGGGGCTGAGACAAAAAACGATTGGCCGATGTGGCGCTATGATGCCGCACGGCGCTCAGCAACCCCCATGAGCCTTGATCCCAAGTTGCATCTTCAATGGGTGCTCGAGTTGCCGGAGCCGGCCCAGGCATGGCTCCCCCAGCCTGAGAATGCCGACAAGCTCGATTATGATGTGTCATACAGTCCCGTCGTGACGGGGCAAACCTTGCTCGTCGCCTCGATGGTCAACGACACCCTGACCGCCTACGACACCCGGACAGGGACGGAGAAGTGGCGTTTTTACGCAGACGGTCCGATGCGTCTGGCACCCGTTGTTTACCAGGATAACGTTTACGCTGTTTCGGATGACGGATTTCTATATTGTCTGGACGTAGAGACCGGAGAAGAGATTTGGCGGTTTCGCGGGGGGCCGGAGGATAGGCGGCTGCTGGGCAATGGCCGCCTAATCAATATGTGGCCTGCACGAGGCGGGCCCGTGATTGAGAACGGCCGCCTATTCTTTGCGGCCAGCATCTGGCCTCTTATGGGAATATTCATTTATGCGCTCAATGCTGAGACCGGTGAACCCATCTGGGCAAATACCGGCTCCGGTTCCCGATATTATCTTCATCCGCACGGAGGGGCCTACTCTTTCGGTGGAGTTGCCCCGCAAGGCTATCTTGCGGTGTCAGAGGAAGCGTTGGTGGTCTCTGGGGGCCGCAGCACTCCGGCGGTGCATGATCTAAACACAGGGGAATTTCGCTTTTTTCGCCACGCCACGAGTATCACTGGCAAAGGGGCGGGCGGCTACCGTGTGGGCGTGCAAAGCGGGTGGTTCTACAATCACGGCCAATGCTATTGCTTAAAAGATGGGGCCCCCCTTACCCGTCTCGACGCCACTGTTCTGACGGATGAGGCCATCTACGCCGTACGTCTGACAGTATTGGATAAAAAGGGGGGTGGAAAGAGCGTCATTGAAGCCTATGCCCCCGAACCCGAATACAAAGATGTCGAGATCGAAGATCGGCTGAAACCCGGAGAACTTTCTAAGCAGTATGAACATCAACTTCTCTGGGACGCCGAGCTGGACCTTCCTATCGAGCAACTTCATCTGCGCGCGGGCGACCGTCTGTACGGCGCAGGGCCGGATGGGCTCGTGGCGGCTATCAATCCGCCGGGGTTTTGGCGGTCAGCGCGTGTCCCGTGGCAGTCCAAGGTCGACGGCGACGTGTGGGAAATGCTGGCTGCGGACAAACGCCTGTTTGTGGTTACACGGGAAGGAAGGGTGTATTGCTTCGGTGAGGAGCGGGTGGCGGAGCCCACGCACGCCACAGAAGTGCCTTCCGCCGATGCGCTTGCTTCGCCTGCTCCGGAAGCAGCGCGACAAGCGGGGGAAATTCTCGAGAAGTCTACCGCAACAGGTGGGTATGGGCTCGTGCTGGGGGCGGACACCGATGGGCTAGGGGTAGAACTGATGCGTCAGGGCGGTCTGCACGTGGTTGTGATCGAGCGGGAGCCTTCCCTTGTAGTTTCTTTGCGCGAGCGCCTTCGTGAGATGGACGTATACGGGCGCACAATCGCCGCGCATGCGGGCGAGTTGCTGACGTTTCCCCTTCCACCGTATCTTGCTGAATTGGTAGTTGTTGAATGCCCCCAGACGCTCGATGACCTATACACCACGGATGCACTTGAACGATTGTTCCGTCCCTTGCGGCCCTATGGGGGAGAGGCTTTCATGGCGCTTGAAGAAGACCGACATGAAGCCTTTGCCCAAGTAGTGTCCGAGGCCGATTTGCCGGGGGCTCGGGTCGAGCGCAGGGGGAACTATACCGTGCTGCAACGATCCGGACCGCTGCCAGGGGTTGGGCAGTGGACGCATCAGTACGCCGACACAGCCAACACGCTCTATTCGTCTGATGGTCTTGCTAAGGCTCCCCTTGGAATTCTGTGGTTCGGGGGGCCGACGAATAAGAACATTCTCCCCCGACATGGGCAGGGTCCGGTGCCACAGGTGATAGGTGGCCGTATTATTTTGCCCGGTGTCGAGACCATCAGTGCCCGGGATGTGTATACAGGCCGGGAATTGTGGGTGCGCGAGTTTCCGGGTATTGGCCATCCGTTCACAAATCTGGAACTCGAAGAACGGTACTGGGACGGCAAAGCGGTCTATATGACGAATCTTCCTGGTGCTAATTATATCGGAAGCCCCTACGCATCCGCGTCGGATGGTATATACGTCCGGCATGATCGGCGAATTGTCCGTCTCGATCCTGCCACCGGCGCGACCATGTCCGAGTTTCCCATCGAGAATGACCCCCATTCCAACGAACATGAAGATTGGGGTCCTATCAGCGTCTGGGAGGATTTGCTGGTTACGAGCGTCGAGCCGCATATTTTTGACGACGAACCGCTTGGGGGCGAGAACTGGAATGCTACTTCGAGCAATCGTCTCATGGTGCTGGACCGGCACACCGGAGACGTTTTGTGGACCCGCGAGGCCGACATCGGTTTCCGTCACAACACAATTATTACGGCGGCGAATAAGGTATTTGTGGTCGACGGTCTTTCATCTGAGGCGATCGGCATGCTTGAACGGCGCGGCCAAAAGCCGGAGGCTCCGCCGCGTTTACTGGCGCTCGACGCTTACACTGGCGAGACGGTATGGAGCAGTAACGACGGGAAACGAATATTCGGGACATGGTTAGGCTATTCGGAAAAACACGACATTTTGATTCAGGCGGGACGCCGCGGCGGAAAACGCGTATTGCCCGACGAGCCATCGGAACGCATGACGGCGCACCGGGGAACAGATGGGTCGTTTTTGTGGGAGCGGAAGGAACCGTATGCCGGAGCCGTTTCGATCCACGAAGAATGGATAATCCCCGGAAGGCCGGGCCCCGCGGTGAACCTCCTCACCGGCGAGACGGTGGAACGGCGCCACCCCCTCACGGATGAGCCCCTCGACTGGACGTACCAACGCACTTATGGTTGCGGCACACTCAACACCAGCAAGCATCTGCTGAAATTCCGCTCGGGGGCCGCGGGAATCGCCGACATGCTGATGGATGGTGGCACCGCTAACCTCGGGGGCTTCCGCGCAGGCTGCACCAATAACTTGATTGCCGCGGATGGATTGCTTAATGCCCCGGACTACACCCGCACCTGTACATGCTCCTACCAGAACCAGACCTCTCTAGCTTTGATCCACATGCCCGAGGTTGAGTTGTGGACATATAACGATATTGAGCCGGGCAGTCGCACGGTTCGGCGCGCAGGGATTAATCTGGGCGCGCCGGGCAACCGCATGGCCGAAAACGGCATCCTTTGGCTTAATTACCCCGGTGAGAGCGGTCCTTCACCTGACATCCCGGGGCGGGCGCTCCCCGAGTATAGTGAGGGGTTCCGCATTCATGCGTCGCTAATGGATAGCAATAGCGCCGGACCATCGTGGGTGGCGGGTTCAGGGTTGCTTGGACTGGAAACGCTTGAGCTCGAGCTCGTGCCGTCTAAGAAGGCGGAAGACGTACCGGAAGAAGTTCCTTATACCGTATGGCTGCACTTCGCTGAGCCGTACGGCGCCGGCCCCGGTGAACGGGTTTTCGACGTTTTCTTGCAGGAGGACGAAGTGCTTTCGCGGTTCGATGTGTTTGCTGAGGCGGGCGCTCCAAGACGAAGCGTGGTCAAGCAGTTTACTGGGGTGAAGGTCCGTGATCGGTTGCGCGTAGACCTGCGACCTGAGAAAAACAGCGACTACCCGCCGTTGCTGTGCGGTGTTGAGCTTGTGGCGGAAGTAAATTGACAGGGCCCTTTCTGGCTGGTACACTTTAAATGAACAATTTGACATAACTTGCCTTCGGGGCAGGGTGTAATTCCCGACCGGCGGTGACAGCCCGCGAGCGCGATATGCGCAGGAACCGGTGGAATTCCGGTGCCGACGGTATAGTCCGGATAGGAGAAGGTAAGGCTCACAGCAACTTAAGCGTCCCGAAGGTGTTGAGCCTTTGGGACGTTTTTTTGTCAGGAACGCCGAATGCAAGATTCAGTCGACCGCAACTATATGCAACGGGCTCTGGAACTCGCCGCAAAAGGCAAGGGCCGCACTTCGCCTAACCCGATGGTGGGGTGCGTTATTGTCCGCGATGGCAACATTATCGGCGAGGATTACCACAAGCGTGCTGGAGAACCCCATGCCGAGATTCTGGCCATCGAGGCGGCCGGGGGGGAGGTTGAAGGGGCAACCATCTACCTCAACCTCGAACCTTGCACGCATCAAGGGCGGACTCCCCCTTGCGTGGAAGTGCTTCTAGAAAAACGCCCCGCGCGGGTTGTGGTGGCCATGAGCGACCCGAATCCCAAGGTTTCGGGTGAGGGCATCTACCGGCTTCGCGAAGCCGGCATTGACGTGGATGTGGGGCTCTTTGAAGAAGAAGCGCGGAAATTGAACGAAGCCTTTGTCAAGTACATCACAACGGGACTGCCCTTTGTTATCTGCAAGGCTGCCGTGACGCTCGACGGAAAAATCGCCACCCATACCGGCCAGTCTCAGTGGGTCACGTGCGAGGAATCGCGGCGGCGGGTCCACCGGCTCCGCAACGAGGTGGATGCCATTATCGTGGGCAGCCGGACAGTGATGCTCGATAATCCCAGCCTCACGACGCGGCTCGATGCGGAAGAAAAACATGACCCCATCCGCATCATCCTGGACGCGGACGATTATCTCGACGAAAACCGCCGGGTCTTCGAAGTGGAGAGCGCCGCGCCGACGTGGGTGGTTCTACCGGAAGGCCGCGGGTGCGAACGGGCCGGGGAAGTTCTACATGTGCGGCGCGGGGGAGAGGGGTTTGACATGCATCACCTCATGACCGTGCTGGGCGAACGCGAGATCACCTCGGTTCTTATCGAGGGGGGCGGCACGACACACGCCTCGGCATTCGAAGCGGGCGTTGTTGACAAGGTCATGTTTTTCATTGCCCCAAAGGTTATCGGGGGGCGTGACGCGGTAACGGCTGTCGAGGGCGAGGGGGTTGCCGCCATGGACGAAGCGATTCTCCTCGAGCGCATGACGGCCGAACACGTGGGCGAAGACTTGTTGATTGAAGCATATGTAAAAGCGGGTTAAAGGCATGTTTACGGGTATTGTTGAGGAAATGGGTGCTATCGCGCGAAGGTCCGGCTCGGATATTTCGATCCTGGCGGAAGTGGTTCTCGAAGATATGCATATTGGCGACAGCATCGCCGTGAACGGAGCCTGTTTGACGGTCGCATCTTTTGATGAGAAGGGATTTACGGCGGAAGTGTCGCCCGAAACCGCGGAACGCACGACGCTGGGTACCGCCCGGCCGGGCGACGCCGTGAATCTCGAACGCGCCATGGCCATGGGCGATCGGTTCGGGGGCCATTTTGTGCAGGGGCACGTTGACGGCATCGGGCAGGTGTACGCGATACAAAACCAGGGCGATTTCTCGATTTGGCAGTTTCGCGCGCCCGACGAGGTGGCGCGCTATCTCGTGCCGAAGGGTTCGATCGCGGTGGATGGTATCAGCCTGACCATCTTAGAGCCCGCCGCGGATACTTTCGGGGTGGCGATTATTCCGGAAACGGTAAACCGAACCATCCTCGGCGCTAAACGCCCGGGCGACCCCGTGAATCTCGAAGCCGATGTTATTGGTAAGCACATATACCACTATGTAAAGGCCGGCGGCGGTGGCCTGACGCAGGATTTTCTTGCGCGTCACGGATTCGCCTAATGCCGGTGGGAGCTCGATATGTTTGCCACAATTCCCGAAATACTCGACGATCTCCGGGCGGGGAAAATCGTCATCCTTGTCGATGATGAGGACCGCGAAAACGAAGGGGACTTCGTCGTGGCGGCCGAAAAAGTGACTCCGGAGGCTGTCAATTTCATGATCACCCATGGCCGGGGTCTTGTGTGTCTCGCTATGACGGGGGAACGGCTCGATGAATTGGGGATTCCTCCGATGACCACGCAGAACCGTTCGCGTTTCGGTACAGCTTTTCATGTTTCCATCGAGGCGGCGGAAGGGGTAACCACGGGTATCAGCGCCCACGACCGCGCGCGGACCGTGCAGGTCGCGATCGATCCTCGATGTACCTCGCGGGACCTGGTGCAGCCCGGGCATGTGTTCCCATTGCGCGCACGCGAGGGAGGGGTGCTGGTTCGGGCCGGCCAGACCGAAGGCTCGGTCGATCTCGCGCGCATGGCGGGCTTGAATCCCTCGGCGGTCATCTGTGAAGTGATGAATGCTGATGGCACCATGGCGCGGGTGCCCCAACTTACCGAACTCGCTAAGGAATTTGGACTGAAGATGTGTTCCGTCGAGAGCATCATTCAATGGCGCCGACGGAACGAGCAGCTTGTGCATCGCGCCGCCACGACGCAATTGCAGACCAAATACGGTGTCTTTGATCTTGTTGCGTACGAAAACGATGTGGATAGACGCGAACACGTCGCACTTGTTAAAGGCGAGGTAGCGACGGCCGAGCCGGTCTTGGTCCGGGTTCATTCGGAATGTCTTACGGGGGATGTGTTTGGTTCGATGCGCTGCGATTGCGGGTCGCAGCTCCACAAAGCCATGCGCATGATTGAAAACGAGGGCCGCGGGGTTATTGTATATATGCGCCAGGAAGGCCGCGGTATCGGCCTCATTAATAAAATCCGCGCTTATGAACTGCAGGATGACGGGCTGGACACCGTCGAGGCCAACGTGCATCTGGGCTTCGATCCCGACCCACGCGAGTACGGAATTGGGGCGCAAATCCTGACCGATCTGGGCGTGCGCCGCATGCGTTTAGTGACCAATAACCCGGTTAAACGGGCCGGGCTGGAAGGGTATGGTCTCGAAGTAATGGATTTGGTGCCTATTCAGATTCCGCCGAATGAGATCAACGCGCGGTATCTCCAGACGAAGAGAGACAAACTCGGGCACTTGTTGTCATGAAAGGAGTAGTCTAATGCCGAACATCGTTGAGGGCAAGCTCGTATCATCGGGTAAGAAATACGGAATCGTGGTGTCGCGCTTCAATGAATTCATTTCGGGGAAGTTGTTGGCGGGTGCTCTTGACGGGTTGCAGCGCCACGGTGTGCAGGATAACGAAGTCACCGTTGCATGGACACCCGGTTCGTTTGAGATTCCCGTCGTGGCGAAGAAAATGGCCTTGTCGGGTAAATACGACGCCGTGATTGCCTTGGGTGCGGTTATCCGCGGCAGCACGCCGCATTTCAACTATGTGGCCGCCGAGGTATCCAAGGGGATAGCTCATGTCACGCTCGATACACAAGTTCCCGTTTCATTCGGGGTGCTTACCACGGATACAATCGAGCAGGCCGTGGAACGGGCCGGCACCAAGGTCGGCAACAAGGGGTTTGATGCTGCATGCGCCGCTATCGAAATGGTCAACCTGATGGAACAACTGTGAAGCCTTTCAGTCCCAAATCGCGCCGCAGAGGGCGCGAATGTGCGGTACAGGTTCTTTACGGCCTCGATTTCACCGAATACGCTTGGGAAACAGCAATCGACGGTTTCTGGGCGACGACCTCCGTGCGGCCCGGGGCAAAAGCGTATGCGCAATATCTCATCGAGGGCATCGTGCAACACCGCGAGGCCTTGGATGCGCAAATCATCGGTGCGTTGGCCAACTGGCGGCCCGAGCGCGTCGGACGCGTCGAGCATAACATCCTCCGCGTGGCCCTGTTTGAATTGCGGTACGCCGAGGATGTTCCCGAGAGGGTTGCAATCAACGAGGCAATCGAGATCGCTAAACGTTTTGGAAACGACGAGGCGCCGCGCTTTATCAATGGCGTGCTGGACCGCCTCAAGGGAGAATGAATCTCGGAAGCGCCGTTCGCAGACCTGCATGTTCACACCAATTGCTCCGATGGAGCGGATGCTCCGCGGAGGGTTGTGGAACGAGCCGCGGAAGTGGGGCTTGCCGCCTTGGCGGTCACCGATCACGACACGGTTTCAGGGTTGCATGAAGCGTCCGCTACCGCCCTCGCCTTCGGGATAGGTTTCCTGAACGGCGTCGAGATTACTTCCGCTCTCGATACACTCGAGGTGCATGTTGTTGGTCTGGGGATCGCGCCGGAATCGTCGCATCTTCGCCAAGTCCTCGATACACTTGCCCAAGGACGTACCGAGCGGCTTGATCTCATCCTGGACAAACTGGAATCGCTTGGCCTCACCGTGGTACGTGACAATGTTTTGGCTCGAACCGCCGGTGTCGTCGGACGCATGCACATCGCGCAGGAATTGCGTGAAGGCGGGCACGTGCGAGGGATTCAAGAAGCCTTCAACCGGTATATCGGCCGGGGGAAGCCGGCGTTCGTGCCAAGCGCCCGGGTGCCATGCGGGGAAGCCGTCGAAGCGATTCATGCCGCCGGTGGACTGGCCTTTATTGGTCATCCGGGACTGGGCGGCGTTCGTAAAAAGCTGCCGCAACTTCTCCAACTTCCCTTCGACGGGATCGAAGCCTACCATCCCCAACACAAACCCGGCCGGGTGGAAGAATTCATCCAGCTTGCTGAATCCAACCACCTTCTCGTCAGCGGCGGCTCCGATTGCCATGGCCGTGCCAAAGGCCGCCGCCCCCTTATGGGTAAAGTGCGGGTGCCGATAACGAGGTACGAGGCGATTTGGAAAGCGCTCGGAGCGGGGGCACGAGAATGACGAAACCCTTAATTGTCGCACCTCTCCGTGGCGTAGCTGATGATACAGTAGATAATTAGGGGACAGATTACGTTTTACCGCAGTGTTTCTCGTTCATTTTGCGCCTCCTTCTCCGTCTTGGGTTTGCGGGCGCGCTTTTTGGG
>JAWODE010000348.1:0-6282 GCA_046483455.1 Candidatus Hydrogenedentota bacterium
CCTCAATCCCAAATCGCCGTTGTCGCAGCGGAAAGACCGTATTTCTCGAGCTGTTGAAAGCCCCGTCCGTCAATAGCAAGCGCGAAAAGCGGCCGGGACAGCGAACCATGAGTTGTGGCGCGCATCCGGGGACGATGAAAAAAGGTGCCGGGTTCCCATGGGGGGTTTCTGCCGCTCTTATAGGGCTTGAGAGGGAGTGATCCCGGGGCGACGGCACGCGCACGCGCGCGCCGTGCCCCGGGCTATTCATATTGGACCCCTGTTCGGGGTCCTTTTGCGATCATTGGCGTGCATTCGCATTCATTGGGGGACCCTCACTCGCTGTGTCGGGGCCTCCCGGCCGCAGCGGGCCTGGTCCTGCACCCGAGGAGAGAAGAGTGTTCCTGGCAGACAAGTCTCGCTCCTTTCATCGCTCTCTCGTATCACTATCTTTCTGTCGCTCACTGGTCGTCTAGAAATAAAACCGGCCGCGATGCCGAGAGACGACATCGCGGCCGGGTATTTGGGTGGCATTCAGGCTCAGGCCGGCTCGGGCACTTCGAAGCCTTTGCGATAGTCGCGGGTGAGCATCTTGTTGGCTTCTCTATTCTTGATGAACTGTTGACCAACCGGGTCGAACTCGAGCGAGGTCTTGAGCCGGTACGAGATATTGGACATGTGGATGTGCGCGCATCCGGTGTGCGCGTCCGTCGGGTTGCCATGAACGGCGTCCGGAGAGTTAGCCCTTACAGCGTTGATGAAATTCTGGAAATGGTTATTGGTGCCCCAGTCTGGTTTGGGGTCGGTCTTCTCGTCGGGAATCTCTTTGCCTTCGGTATCGTAGAAGCGCGTTCCGACGGCATAGCCTCCGGAACCGTAGAACAGGTTGCCGACCTTCTGATCGCCTTCGGCGTTGGTAGCGCGGCCGCGCACCTCGAAGACCGTCATGGTGCCGTCAGGATACTTCAGTGTAGCCACCTGCGTGTTCGGAGTCTCTCCCTGGTCTTCGTAGGTGTAGCGTCCGCCCATGCTGAAGACTTTGTTGGGAAGACCCCTGTTCATCCCCCAGATGGCGATGTCCATCTGATAAACGCCCTGGTTACCGATGTCGCCGTTACCGTATGGCCAGAACCAGTGCCAATTGTAGTGCACGTAATTACTGTTGTACGGTCGGTCCTGGGCGGGACCCTGCCAAAGCGTCCAGTCGAGCCATTCCGGTGGCTCCTCGTCGGGCTTGAACCCAATGGAATCGCGGTTCTTGTAACACAGGGCGCGGGCCATGTAGATGTCGCCGATGACGCCCTCCCGGATGCGCTCGATGGCGCGAATCCATTCGTAGTCCGACCGGCTCTGTGTGCCGTGCTGAACGATAACGTTGTTGGCCTTGGCGGCATCGATGACGGCGCGGCCTTCATTGTATTCGTGGGAAACCGGTTTTTCGACGTAGACATGTTTACCGGCCTGGCAGGCCCATACGGTGCCGAGGGCATGCCAGTGGTTGGGCGTAGCATACGAGACTGCATCCACGCCTTCATCGGCGATCATGTCGTGCATATCGACATAGGTCTTCGGTTTCTTCCCGAAGTTCTTTTCTATCCATTTCGCGCGGCCCTCGAGAACCCGCTTGTCCACGTCACAAACAGCGACCACTTCTGAACCGTCGCATTTGCTGAAGTTTTCGATGTGTGAACCGCCGCGGCCGTGAATGCCCGCGACGCCAACACGGACGCGATCGTTTGCGCCAAACACTTTACCCTTAGCTCTTGTACCCGCAACGATAACTGCCGCGGCCGACGACCCCAGAAATTGTCTCCGTGTTAATGACATAACTCGAATCTCCTTATTTAGCCTTCCGGCGTCCTCATGAAGGTATGCGTTGTTTAGTGGCGATGGTTACAGGAGAACGCGCTGCATCCTCACTCAATCACTGCTTATTGTTGCGGATTTGCGAGGCAAACGCAAATCCGGCAATCGCAGGCCATACAATCGCGCTCGTGGGAATGTTTGGCCCATGTGTCCCATTACGAGAAACTTGCTTGTGGCACGGTGGTTCAGTAGGCTTTCCCTTCTGCCATGAATAAAAAACCTCTTGAACCCAAAGCGCGCGTCGCCTTGACGTTGCACGGCCTGTGCACCGCTGCCAGAACCCTCTGCGAAATTTTTGTGAGTGTGTATTTTTGGCGCGTCGGGCAAGATTTCGGGTTGGTGTGTTGGCACTATTTTGCGGTATTCGCGGTGACGCCCATAGTCTTCCTGGCTTCCGGCTGGCTGGCGCAACGTTGGGACCGTCTTTACCCGTACCGCGTCGGCGTTGTGTTGTATGCCGTCTATTACTTGATGTTGCTTACCTTGCGGGAACGCAGCTCCGACTATGCCGTGCCTCTTGGCGCACTTCTCGGCGTGACCTGGGGCTGCTATTGGTCCGGGGTGAATACGTTTAATTTCGACGTGACGGCGGCGGGCAACCGCGAGCGCTACTTTGGGTTGCTGCAAGCCGTTTCAGGTACGATGCGGTTTGCCGCACCGCTCGCGGGCGGGGCGCTTATTACGCTCGCAAGCGATAACCTCATGGGGTATTACCTGGTATTCGCCGTAGCTATTGGGTGTTATGTATCCGCATTTGTGTTGAGCTTCTGGATGCCCCGCGATCGCGAACGCCGGCCCTACCGGTTGAGGCGCGCCTTGTTTCCCGGGAAGGACCAGCGCGACTGGCGACTCATTATGACCGCGGCCTTCACCCTTGCCGGCATGTTCAACATCTTCGCGTTTCTGCTCGGCTTGCTGATGTATATGAAGACCGAAAACGAATTGAACGTTGGCGGCCTGGCCTCTGTCCAGTCGATCGCGGCGATAATCACGGCGGTTATTGTGGGCCGCACCATGACGCCCCGAAGCCGGATGAAGTACATGCGATGGGGCGTAGCCATGATTCTTGCCGCAGGCGCCATGATGTTCACCGAACTGACCTTGTTTACGCTACTTGTGTTCGGTTTGTTGCGCTCGACGGCTGCCCCGCTTTTCGGGATCGCTCACTTCAGCCTGCGTATGGACGCTATCGCCAACTGTGCCGAGGAGCCCCATCAGCGCATCGAATACATCAGCGCATGGGAACTCCCGCTTGGCGTGGGCCGCGTTGTCATGATGCTGGTGATCATTGGCTTATCGGACTGGCTCACCGAAGGCGATTTGGGGATTCGCATCGCCCTGTTCGCCCTGTGCGCATTGCGTGTCGTGACCTATTTTTTCCTCTCGAAGACCTCGGTAGCGCGTGGATAGCTCAGCTCAACCGCCTGCTTTGTCCGCCAGTTCGCCGAAACGGTGCACGACCGCTAACGCCGGATCGAGGGGTACGTCGGCATGGGGCGTGCCTTTCGGGGTCTCGATGAGAGGGGTTGGAGCAATGGTCTTGCCTTCGAACTGCGGCAACCACTGACGTTCCGCCTCGAGCATGTCGGCCGCCATGTCGCGCACTTCTTTTAAGGTGAGGCAGGCCGAGGTCAACGGATCGAGCGCGCACGCCGCCACGACGAGTTCCGGGTCGCCTTTCATGGCCGCCTCGACGGCCAGACCCTGCACCGTTACATTGGTCTGGTTGAGCGCCGCGCACTGCGCAGGCAATGCCCCAACCACAGTGGGGTGCAAGCCGAGACGATCCGCGAACACCGGCACTTCCGCACAGCAGCCGTTGGGCAGATTCTTGATGTATCCGTCATTGCGCACGTTCCCTTGGAATTTGAACGGTTTGCCGGTCTCGAGGGCCTCGAGAATGTACGAGCAGTACTCGACGCTGCGCTTTTCGAGCTTGGTCGGTTCATCCGCCAGAAAGTCTTCCTTCATCAGGTGGTCGCTGATGAGTTTGCACCACGTGTAATAGGCGCCCGATTCCCCGCCGAAGGCGGGCTCGTCGCAATACAGCTCGAGAGCCCGCTTGCTGCTTCGGAACCAGGGTATGTATTCGCTCAAGTGGCCCGTGCTTTCGGTCATGAAGTAACCGAAGTGGCGCATTACTTCGATACGTACTTTCTCGTTGATGTAATACTCGGGCTTTTCGCATACCTTCTTGAATTGGGGATAAAGGTCTTTCCCGTTGTGCTTGATCTCGAGGAACCAGCCCATGTGGTTGATGCCCGCGACCTTGGCGTCGATCTCTTCCTTCGGAACGCCGACATAGCCCGAGATTAGATCGAGCGTGGTCTGAACCCCGTGGCATAAGCCCACAAACTGGATGTCGGGCACGGTGCCAAGCGCCCAACAGACCGGCGCCATCGGGTTCACGTAGTTCAGAATGTACGCATGCGGGCAAAGCTCCTTCACGTCGTTTGCGAGGACCAGCATCTCCGGGATGGTGCGCAAGGCGCGGAAGATGCCGCCCGGTCCCAAGGTATCGCCAATGCACTGGTCCACGCCGTGCTTCAACGGAATCTCATAGTCCGCGCCAAAGGCTTCGACGCCGCCTATTTGCAGCATGACGATCACGTAATCCGCATCTTTCAGGGCTTCCCGGCGGTCCAGCGTGACCGAGACCTTGGCATCGAGCTTGTTGACCTTGATAACCTCGTCGGCGAACCGTTTCACGCGCTCGAGCTTGGGCATCGTGCGGCTCATGAGCCGGAATTCGCTATTCTTGAGTGCCGGCGTGGCGAGGATGTCCATCAGAAGCGTTTTGGTGAAAACAATACTTCCCGCTCCAATCATGGCGATGCGTGGCATGATAATTTCCCTCCCTTCGGTTCCGAAAAAGAAAGTCTTTCATCAATTGTTTCCATTTTCATCCGCAGATGACGCAGATGAACGCAGATTTCGAACCAGGCGCTTGTATTGGAGACGCGGGGTGCCGAAATTAAACAACAGGGCTTTATGAAAGTCTGAGGCTTTCAGATAGTTGATCACTTGTGCTTCTTCTCCGCTTGTCAGTTTTTTCAGCGCTTTCAGTTCGACAATAATTGTCCCGTAGCATACGAAATCCGCCTTATAGAAAGTATTGAGCGGCTGACCTTTGTAAAGAACGGGGAGGTCCATTTCCCGTACGTAAGGAATGCCTCGGGTCTGAAATTCACGCTCGAGCGCTTCCTGGTATACCGCTTCAAGGAAGCCGTGTCCTAATTCCGCATGAACGCTCATAGCCGCACCAATGAGCGCATAAGTCCGAGGGTCTCTGTCATCTGCGGACATCTGAGTCATCTGCGGATAATTCTCCCCTCTTGATCGTTAAGGCCCTGCTATTCTTGTCAGATGCCCTCGAGGAATGCAACACGGACCTCTTTCCGTTGGGGGAAGCCTTTATAGTTTATCCGCAGATGACGCTAGTCAAGGTCTTTTGTATTCTCAAAGACTTTCGCATAATCCGTAGAGCTTAGGACAGTATCGTACAAACCAATTTCCTCACCTTCGTGCTTGTTGATGCCCGTATAACTGAGGCTGGAATCCTCATAACGTTTGAATTTGTATACCGCGTCATTCATCAATGCGCTGTTAAACACTCCCAGACTTACAAGCAACTCGAAATCTTTGACGGTCAATCCGGTCACTCGTTTGAAAAGAGCCGGTTCAAGTTGGGTAATTACATCTTTAAGACAACGCTCGCGGTAGTCGGTAAGATACATAAACACCGGAATGCGCGTGGCAAACTTTATGAGTTTTTCCTGAATCTCCTTCCGTTTCGTCCTATATTCCTTTTCCTCTTCCGTAAGTTGCTTTTTTTCTTTGGTGGTAAGGTCTTTGTCGTTCTTTTCTTTGCGTGTTTTTTTCACGGATTCTGATTTGTTGATAATAGTCTCGATATCCTGATTCAGATTGCGGAACCCTTCAATGCTCATCAGAGCACTCATAGCTGCCTCATTGCTCATCAAACGTTGGAGAGTAGTATTATCAACGTTTACGAGCAATGCGCTTTCCCAGCGCCGCGCCAGTAGCGTCGCCGAGGTCCCGCTCATGGCAATATCCAAGATACCCGCCGCATCAAGTTGCTTCATGGAACTGCCGTCGTACGCCAGCACCGGAAGAAAGCTGATAAACTCCTCGACCTTCTTCTCGGGATTCGACTCGTCCACATTCAAACGGCAACTGTAGTCCGCAATTTGCCGCAAAGCCCGATCAGGGGCAAAGTCGAAGACGTAGCATTCGCGTTTGATAATCTCTTCTTCGTTGGGCGAATCGGCGTCGGGATTCCGGACGGTCCACGGCGATTGTATCCGGAACGCGGCCTGAAAATAGGTTTCTGGGCTTGTGAGATTACGGAGCATAAAAATACCGGTCCAAGGCCGCACCGTGACGCCGGTCGTCAGCTTGCCGCAAGAGAGGGTG
>JAWODE010000470.1:0-5340 GCA_046483455.1 Candidatus Hydrogenedentota bacterium
TGACCAGCTGTTCTATGTGTCCGAATTCAACCTGAATCTGTTCCAGCTTGGCGGTGGAAAACTCAATGTACCCTTCGGTGAGTCCTTCAATCTGCGCCTTAATGGCGGCAATAGGAGTCCGAGTGTGCGTCCGTGTTTGTCCGTGTTCTGCCTCAAAAAATTCCTCCGGTGTGGGACCGCCGCCCCCGGCGGTCATTATCACAAGGAGCGCGGACGTGTCCGTCCGCAGTGGTCTTATGGACGGGCTGGAAAGCCCGTCCTCCGTTGCCGGAGTGTGGTTGGCGGCAGGTTCATGGGGTAAGGGTGAGGCGAACGGCTCATGTTTCACGGCTCATGTTGCCGGGGGAGAGAAGAAAAGGCGGGACCGGAGGGGGTCCCGCCTTTGCCATACCACAGAGCCGGTGGGGCGTTCGTGAGGGGATATCAAGGGTACCGGCTTGCGGTCTGTTGGGAAGGGAATAGTTTGAGCAATTGGCTCTTGTCGAATGCCCCGATGAAACGGGCTTCTTCACGTCCGTCGCGAAACACAATCGACGTCGGCAGGTACTCGATAGCGAGCTCTCGCGCCAGTTCGGGATGCTCGTCTGTATTCACGCCAAGAAAGACGGCCTCTTCGCCGTGAGCTCGAGCCAATTCGCTAATAACTGGACCCACACGGCGGCACGCGCCACACCAGGGCGCATGAAAATAGGCTACGACAGGCCCGGCCGATTGCTCGACCCGTTCATTGAATTGTGCCGCGTTCGCTATCTCGATAATCCCCGAATCGGGTTCGAGCACCGGACCGGACGGCGACGCAAACGCGAGTGTCAGGAGCAATCCCATGACACCGCCATAAATGGCTCCACGGCGGGGATTGGCCGTCAGCGGACAGCCCCCCGTCTCACACGACCGCGTGCGACCCAGCATCGCCCCCAAGCCCGCGCCTATAGCGACTCCCGCGCCAATTTTTAAAAGGGAGACTAGCATGAGTTGTCTTTCCTTTCCCGAAAGTTAAGCTTTCGCTTTCTCCCAAGGCTAATGGATTGATTACTTAGCAACCATTAGTAAATGCGCGAGAGGTCCTGTTTATTCCGCAGTTCGCTGGCGCCGTCACGTTTTCCACACTATGCCGTCGAAACCCTAGCCCGTAAACGGACACGTTCCTGTGGGGCACGCTCCCCCACCGTTCCCCCCGGTGCGGACAGCGGCACGGGACACCATGCGCTGCGTATTCGCGCTGCCGCACTTCGGGCATTTGGGAGACTTATCACTGGCCCGTTGCACGAGCACTTCCTCTATCGCACTGCAATCGTTGCACTTAATCGAAAATATCGGCATGTTGATACGCTCCTTTACACCTTAAAATCCCTGGTTTGCACTGATAAAGCAAGTCAGAGGCCAATTTTTGAATGGAAAGGCCTTGATTGTTCTAAGTGACTAAAGGAATTAAGGTTGTGACAATTCTTCGCGATTGAGCGCAGGGGGTGTCACAAGGCCACAGGCTTTGTATTGCAACGTTGCATTTCGTTGCGCACCGTTACGCAACGCGTTCAGTCGACTGGCGTAACAGGCGCGAAGGCTTCGAGCTCTTCCTCAATATGCTCTGCATCGCCTACAACCACGATGTCGAGAAGGCTGGGGGCGATGTGCTGGCGGGCGATGCGCTGGATGGTTTCAGGGACCACCGCCGCGTAGGCTTCAAGCGCCCGAGCCAGATGACCACTGGGGAAGTCCATGTATTCGAGATACCACAGGAAGTTGATGGCATCGACAAAGGTCTCGAGTTGCAGGACCGCGCTGCCGCGAAGGTGCCCTTGGGCGCGCTCGAGTTCTTCCTGAGAAGGAGGAGCGGTGCGCATGCGTTCGAGGACATCCAACATTGCGGCTACGGCCTCAGCGGTCTTGGCGGTCTTGGTGGAGACACTGCTGCCGAAGTGGCCGGCATACCGGTGAAACGTAAAGCCTCCGAAGGCGCCGTAGGTGCGGCCTTGTTTGCCGCGAAGGGCCATGTTCAGCCGGCTGTTGAACGAGCCGCCATAAACTTCACTGAACACGCGCGCCGCGAAATAGTCGGGATGGGCGGGGGAGAGCGAGACGTGCCCGATTCGGATCTGGCTCTGGACAGCGCCGGACACATGGGCCAAATGGATTTCTGTAGGCTTAGGGACGGGTGTCTGAGGTAACGATGCGGATTCCATTGTGCCGGCGGAATGCCAGTCGCCGAAGGCTTCTTCAGCCCAGTGAAATGCCTCCTCGGCCGCGATATCGCCGCCCAAGTACAACACAGCGTCTTCGGGACGTGCCACGGTTGCCCACCACTGGGCCAGATCGCGTCGGCGAAGACGCCGGATGTCGTTCGGGCCACCGGTGACGGGGTGTGCATAGGGGTGGTCCTCGAAGAGTTCCCGGCGCAGCTCGAGGTCGGCGCGATGGGCCGGGTCGCTGTGGGCGTAGCGGAGCATGACGCGTTGTTGGCGTTTGAGCATGCGCAATTCCTTGCGGGGGAAAACAGGCGAGCGGACCAGTTCCGCCAGAAGACGCAGGCATTCGCTACGAGTCTCGGCGAGTCCGCTGACGGCCAGCATGGCGCCGTCCATGACAACGCGCTCCTGTACCTTCAAGGCATTTTGCGCGATAACATGGGCGATCTCCTCGGCAGTGTGGCGCTCCGTTCCCTTGCGTAACATCCGCAAGGCCAAATGGGTTGCCCCAGGCTTGGGTTCGGCCCACGGTCCCATCTTGAAGCCCATCGTGGCCACAAACAGGGGTGTTTCGTTGTCGGGCGCCACGACCACCTCGAGGCCGTTGGCGAGTTGGTGCTTGCGAGATGCGATATCCGGGACGGTCGGGTCGGGCGCATGGAGTGGCGGCGTAGCGGGAACTGCATCGGGTCGTTTCCATGCCGCCTTCCGCCACCGCGTATCGGCATATGGCGCGACAGCTAGGTCTTCTTTTGCCGTGGGTTTGTAGTGAAAGCCTTTGTCCGGCAGCACCGTGACGCGCGTACGGCGTTCCGGCACCAGATACGTCGCTGCGACCCGGCGCAGGTCCTCGGCGGTCACGCTCGCTACAATGTCCGCCTCGCGGTTCACCCAGGCGGGATCGCCGTGCAGGATAGCCGCTTCGCCGAATTGCCACGCCCGGTCGGCTACGGCCAGACAGTCTGAGATGGCGGCCCGCCGAAACTGCTTCTTCACCTTATCCAATTCTTCGGCAGTGGGACCTTCTTGCTGGAAATCGGCGATATGGTGGTCGAAGCGCCGGAATACCGCCCGACCAGGGCGAGCGAAGGGGTTGAGTTTTCCCAAATAATAGCGCACGGGATGCAGGGCGCCGACAAATCCCGCCACGCCGTCCTGCTCGAGGCAGAAATCCTGGGTCAGCAGCATCACGCAGAGGCGCCGGTCGCGAACAATGTCGCGGTGAATGCGGCTGTCTTCCCCTTGCGCGAGCAACCACAGCACCATGCGCAGAGGAATCGCGTCGGGATGGTCGGCAGGCAAACCGCGGTACACGTAGCCCGCAAGCGGCACGGGACCGGTCCGCTCGGGAAGCACCAGGGTGCGTTCGGAGGTTTGCGGGGGCTCGTCGATGGTTACCGGCGGCGGTTCCGGCGCCTTTGGAATCCAAGCGAAGTACCGTTTGGCGGCCGTAAGCGCGTCTTCGTGGCTCACGGCTCCGGCAATGACCAGCGTCGCATTGTTCGGCACATAGTAGATGTCCCAGAAATGGCGGACGTCGCTGACTGTAGTGGCGCGCAAGTAGCCGAGCTTGCCGATGGGCATCCATCGGTAAGGGTGCCGGCGGAAGAGGGCCGGCAGAACGCGTTCGGGCAATGTGCCGTAAGGGGCATTGAGATTGGCGGTGCGGCGCTCTTCCTCGACAATGTTCCGCTCGGTCTCGAAGGCGGTATCACGGATTTCGAGAAAGGCCATGCGTTCCGCTTCGAGCCAGAGGGCGAGGTCCAGATGCTCGACCGGGACGGTATTCACGTAGGCGGTGTGGTCGAAGTACGTGTAGGCGTTGTTGCTGCCTCCCACGGCGTAAATAAGCGCCCCGTGCTGGTAGTCGTCGACGGCCGTGCTTCCGCGGAACATGAGGTGTTCAAGGAGATGGGCCATGCCCTGGCGCGACTCGGGTTCGTTTTTGGACCCCACGTGGTACCACACCTGCACGGACACTTGGGGATTCGAGAAGTCTTCGTGGGTGACAACTCTGAGACCGTTGTTGAGACGCGTCTCGGCGAGGTTCCACGACTGGGCCTCGCCAACGCCAATTCCGCACACCGCCAGCGCGGCCAGGAAGACAACTGCCATGGTCTTTCGGAAACGGGTCATGGGTTGGTAAGAATCCGAAAATGCTTGCGAGCAAACAGTTTGAACCGCGGCGTTCTCACGTCATGGCGCCGGACAAGTAATCGTCCGCTGAAAATTCACCCAAGTCCTCGAGCACAAGGTCCGCCATGGATACGTCTTGCACCGGCCGGGCCGGCCGGGCAAGGGCGACGCAGTGCATACCGGCGCCTTTCGCGGCTTGGGCCCCGACCGTCGAGTCTTCGAAGACCAGGCAGCGCGCGGGCTCGATTTCGAGCCGCTCGGCGGCCATCAGGAAACACGTGGGGTCGGGTTTTCCCGGCGAATAATCGTCGGCGGATAGGAAAAAACGGATATCCTTGCCGATGCCCATGGTCTCGATACCATCCGCAACACCGTTTTTGTTTGAACCCGACACGATGCACACCGGATACGCCCGAGCAAGTGTGCGCAGTAGTTCAATGGAACCGGGGATGCGGATGTCGCGGGTGTGGCGCAGTCTCTCGAAAATGGGCTCGACGGCCGACACAAACGGCTCGTAGCCCAGGCCTAATCCGGGAAAACGGCGCCGGATATCCAGATAGATGTCGTGCCAGGAAATGCCATAAACGAGTTCGATGGCTTCTTCCCGCGTCAAGCGAAAGCCGAAATCCGTGAGGTAGGTCTCGACGGCCTCGACCCAGAGAATTTCCGAGTCGAGGAGGGTGCCGTCCATATCGAATATATAGGCGTCAATCATGAAACGATCTGTTCCCTGGTAACTATGCATAGTATCAGCGCCGACAGATTCATCGACGCTTTGTTCGCACCTTCTTACAGCCATCATAGTGGACCCGGCGGAGTGACGCAAGATCACGGAATATTCCCAATCGCCGTATAATACAAGTAAATTCGAGAGAAATGTTTGAGAACCGCTGACAAACGCTGTGTTTCGCAACACCCAGCAGGTGAAGTTGGGGCAAGGACATTCCCCAAGAGCGGGAAAAAAATGGGAATCTGGATACCTGATTGGGTAATTAGGCAGCACGGAGACACAAGCGGTGAG
>JAWODE010000302.1:0-3782 GCA_046483455.1 Candidatus Hydrogenedentota bacterium
CAAGCTGGGTGCTTTCCCGGAATGTCATTTCATGGAAGAAGAATTGCAGGAAATTTTACTAACTAAACTTAAAGGAAGGCCGATATAATCTATAGCTACGGAGCTTAATACACTTGAAATAAAAAAAGCGTAAAAATTATTAATCCCAAAACGTATGAAATTGACTCCTGGTTTTTTTTCGAGGGGGTGACAAGACCGGGAAACAACAAAAGGAAGGTAAGCTACTTCGAGAGCACCAAGACACTTTTACAGAAACTTCTTGACACAGGCCCCGAGCGCCCAATATTGCCGCTCGCCCTCCTTACGCGCGGATTTGGGACTGCCGCGGATTTCCCATGGTTGTATCTCGATGTGTCGAACAAAACGGGTGTCTGTCAAGCTATGCTAACTTAACGGGGCAGTTTGATCTTTGGCGGGTGGAGCGCGTATAAGATGGTTCTTTTCCTGGGGAAGGTTATAATCATCAACGGAATAGAGGTGCATCATGAGTGAGGCACAGTTAATCATAGGTTTACCGGCGGGGTCCCTGGCGGATCCGAATCGGGGGGGGAGTCTGCTTGAATTACTCAAGCAGGCTGGTTTTCCGACGCGGGGCTACGACAAGGGCGGGCCGAGTTCGTTTCCGCTGAGCACGTTTCTTGTCGGTTGGGATGGCCGTCCTCAGGAATTTGGGTCGCAGCTGGCTGTGGGCGAGGTTGATATCGCCATCGGTGGTGACGACTGGGTTCGCGAACGCGCTTTGGAACTTAAATACGAGTACGGCAAAGACATCGAGCTGAAAAAGGTGCTTTCTCTCGAGCGTGGCAATGTGCGTATCGTGATCATCGGCACGGAGGAGAAGGCCACGAAGGGGGAAGGGTGGTTGAAGGACCTTTTGTTCAGTAAACCCTTAGTGACGATGGTTTCTGAGATGCCCTATCTGGCGCTCGAGTGGTTTCAGCGCCAGGCTCAGACGCTGGGGTTCGGGGAATCGCACCAGGAGTTTTCGGTCCAGAAATTCAAGACGCCACCGCGGATCAAAAGCGGTGTCGTGATTTACGAGACGTGGGGGAAAACGGAAGCGAAGGTAAAGCACGGCTCCGTGGATTTCGGTCTCGAGATTACACAGACGGGTGGGGCTATCAGGAACTATGGCTTGTGCATTCTTGACGAAGTCATGTCGTCGGAAGCGGGCATCTGGGCCAGCCCTTCGTTACGGGACGACCCTGAGAAATATGAAATTGCGCGCATGTTTCTTCTGAACTTGTACGGGTCGATTTACGCTGAGGATAAAGTGTTGCTGAGTTTCAACACGCGCAAGGAAGATTCCGAGACAATCCTTGAGTATCTCCGGGAGAATCGCCTGTTCGGTGAAGAGCCCACGATCAATGAGGGCGTAAACTTCACCGAGTACAGCGTGGAGATGAAGGCCGACAGTGTGAAGTTGCCTTTGTCGAAGGTGCGCTACGAGCTGGCCAAGATGGGAGCGACCAGCATCGAGACCATCCCGCTCGACTCGTCTATACCCGGCCTGCAGGTTATTGATTTCTGAGCCGGCGCAGCTGGCTACTGTTTTGGGGGACGGCCCACGGGGCGTATCTCGAGTTCGCTAATGAGGGTGCCGGGAGCGGTGTGGAGAATTCCCGCGCAGGCTTGGCCTACTTCCTCGGGTGTAACTTTCCAAGAATGGTTAGTGTCGGCGTCGTGCCGCGAAGATTGCGACTCCACGGACCCGGGATAGACGACGGTTACCTTGATCCCGTAATCGCGTACTTCCTGGAACAGCGATTGTGAGAAGCCTGTCACGGCGAATTTGGACGCGGCATACGCGCTGCCTCCGGGAAGGGGTACTTTGCCTGAAATCGAGGAGATATTGATGATGTGTCCCGAGCCCTGGTTGCGCATGTGAGGGAGAACGGCGCGGGTGGCATAGAAAAGACCGTTTAGGTTGGTGTCCATGAGGGTGTGCCATTCCTCGAGCGAGAGCTCGAAAATGTTTTTTCGGACGACCAGGCCTGCGTTGTTGATGAGCCCGTCGAGGCCGCCAAGCTGATCGACCAGGGAACCAATCGCGGTTTCGGTGGCGGTTTGGTCGCGGATATCGCATTCGGCGATGCAACAGGCGCCACCGCTGTCCTCAATTTCGGCCCTCAACTCATCGAGCAGGGGGCGGGAACGGGCGAGTGCGCCGATTTCGAACCCTTCTGTTGCCAGTTGGGTAGCTATGCCTCGTCCGATGCCTTTGCTTGCGCCTGTTACGATGATCCGCATGGGGTTCTCCTCGGAATTTTACAATGTGATCCAATATCTGGAAACCTGCCTGCCCGTTCGCGGCGAAGTGACGCGATTTTCGAGGACCCCGCTATTCTTCTCGATGATGCGCGCCGAGGCGGTGTTGCGGGTGTCGCATGTGATGAGTAGTCGTTTGATACGGCGGGCTTTTCGCATTTCCTCGATTGTGAGAGCGCACAGTTTTGTGCCATAACCTTTGCGGCGCTCGGAAGGCCGGATGGTGTAACCGATATGGCCTCCTTCAATGCGGAGGGCGCGCGTCAACCGCCGGCGTAGACGGCTCATGCCCAGAAACCGGCGGTTGGGGCCCACCAGCCAATATGTATCCGCTGGCACGATGCCGGGCGGAAGGTGTTTCCCTTTAGCGAGAGCGTCGAGTTGCGCTACGTATACTTCGAAGGGTGCATTCCAGTAAGCAGGGAAGGTGGTGTCGAGTTCTTCCCCCGCCTCGCGGTATTCGGTGGCGGCTTCGAGAAAACTCGATTGGAGTTCGACCGTTGGCCGGATGAGCATTGCCTCTCTGGGGGTGTTGTCCACAAGTGTCATGTCGGTTTTCCGTATGCGCCAGGAGCTTTCGTAATAAGTGCTTTGCGAGATGCGCAAATTGTCGCCAAATCTGCAGAACCGCCAAGGATTCACGGTCTTGTCCCCTCAGCATGGAGTTATTCTGCGCTGCACGGCGATTGCGGTCAACCTTGCTGTTCAAAGATAATAACGATGAATGGGGAGCCGGCATTCCACCTGGGCAGCTGTCAAAATCTTGTTTTTCTGGTAAGAATGTATGTGTTCTCAGAGGTGTTTGGCCATTTCTGGTCTTTCTTTTAACATAACCTGTCGATGCGCTATGTTTATTGCCGCGCGGTGGCGCTAAAGAGAAGGGAGCGAACCATGAGCCCTTGGGCTCACCCGGAGACCATGAAAATGAGGGGGCGACTTGTTCAAAAACCTTGGGACCGTGGAGCTGTTGAAAAAGCCAGGGTGCGCATCGCAGACGCGAAAAACGGTCGGGACAGACCCCGGTTTGCCATGCAAACCGTGAGGTCAGTCCCTGTTTTTTCGCTTAATTCGAATAGTTCAAGGACTTTTTCAACAGCTGCACGGTCCCGTCTCGCTTCTTCGTCGCTCACTTGGTATAGTCCCGGTTTTTGAAATTTTCGAGGCAGCGAACCATGAGCCATTTGGCTCACCCGTAGACCATGAAAATGCCGCCAACCACGCTCCGGCAACGGAGGACGTTCGCGGTAGGAATGGCCCTTACGGGCCACCCCCCGCACAAATCCCGGCGAGCGGAATTACCGCACCGGGCTCCTGCCTCGGGTCATGACGTTTCAGCTACTGCTGCACGTATCCGGTCGTGCGCATGTGGCAGGTCAACCTGGCCTTGAGTCCAGAACCTGGTTTGCTCCCCCGGATTCCCCTTGGCCAAACCCCTTCCCTCCAGGCGCTCCGCCGAGCAGGGTCTCCCCTGCACTTTGTTCGCGCCCTTCCGCGGTACTATGGGTTTGTCAGAC
>JAWODE010000171.1:0-4164 GCA_046483455.1 Candidatus Hydrogenedentota bacterium
AGTATCAGCCGCGATGTAACCGTAAGACCCAATGGCGCAATCAGCCTCCCGATGCTGGAAGGCGAGGTGAAAATTGCGGGGCTTACAGTGGCCGAGGCCTCGAAGACCATCGAGAAGGAAGCCGCCAAGGTCCTCGAGAACCCCCCGACCGTCGGACTCATCGTGTTCCCCAATATCAATACCGTCTTGAGCGGCATGAACACGGTTGGGAAAGTACGACCGGACGGCACGATTTCGGTGCCCCGCATTGGCTACGAAATTCAGGCCGCCGGATACAGCGTGGACGAATTGCGCGGCTTGCTTGAGGAAGCCTGTCAAGGCCTTATTTTCAATCCCGTCGACGTGTCCGTCGATGTTGTCCGGGCAACGGGGGCGCGCATCTACGTGGGCGGCGAGGTGGGCCTTCCCGGCGTCTATCCGCTCGACAGTTGTCCGACGGCACTTCAAGCGCTGATCATGGCGCGGGGCCCCGCCAACAGCGGACGTCTCAACAGCGTGATCGTTATTCGACGCAATCCCGACGGCAAACCGTACGTATTCAGGACCAATCTGCGCGCGGCCTTGAGCAAAGGGTATACCGACAACGACATCCCGTTGAAGGCGTTTGACATCGTGTTCGTGCCCGAAAAACTCGTGGTGCGGGCCAATATTTTCGTCGAGCGGTACATCGACCGAATCGTTCCGTTTGATAATACTCTGGGGGTCAATGGCACCTATTACTTGAACGAGCAGCGGGTGAATTCGAAGTCGCGCAACATCGGCGCTTCTGCTGTCCTTACCCCGCTCCAAGCGGGAAGCCTGGTGGTCGCGCCGTAATGGCTGGGGTGCGCGGGGCGTGAAAATGTACCGGTGTGCCGAGACAGATGAGGGGAGCCTTACATGGACCAGCGTCAGATTTTCCTTAGAGATGTCTTGAGCGTTCTGTTCAAGCGCAAGGTCTTTATTTTCGTCTTTATCGTGGTGGTCTTCGGCGTGGTGCTGGTCGGGAATTATCTCTGGCCGCCCACCTACGAGTCCGTAGCGAAAGTGCGTCTGGTCCGCGGACGCACGACGTCGCAAGTGGACCCGACGGTCATTCACTCGGATGCGGGCATGCTCACGATGCAGCTATCCCGCGAGGATGTGTATTCCGAGATCGACTTGATTTACGCCAACGACGTGCTTCGGGAGGTCGTCGAAAAAACCGATTTGGACGAGACCATGCAGCGCGGTTTTAGCCCTATCCAACTGGGAGCACGGGCCATCCGGGAACTGGAATACGCGCTGGCTCTGAAGCAGCGTCCGGAGCCTGTCGAGGCGGCCGTTATGGCACTCGAAAAAGCTCTTCATGTGGAAGCCGATGACAAGAAGTATGTGCTCGATATACGCTGCCGCCTTGGCGATCCGCAACTTGCCCACGACGTATTGAAGGCCCTGCTCGAGTCGTACCGCCAAAAACACGTCGAGGTGTTCGATCAACCCGGCACCACGGCGTTTTTTGACGAGCAGGTGGAACGGATAACCAAAGAATTGAACGAAGCCCAGCAGAAGCTCGAGGCGTTTCGTGGCGAGCATGCGGTGGTTTCACTCGAAGCCGAAAAGGAGTTGTTACTTACCCAATATGCCGAGGCGCGCAAGTTGCTCCTGCAACTGACTGAAACCGAAGAGGCGGCTGAACAAGCCGCGAAGGGCAAGAGCGACCAGGTGCTTATCGCCGCGCTGTCTGATAAGACGGAAAATACGGTCGTGACCGAACTCCAACTGCGGTTGCTGGAGCTTATTCTCGAGCGGAACCGTATTACCGAGAATCTCGGGCCAAAACATCCCCAAGTGGTTGCAATTCACAACGAAATTAACCGGGCCGCGGAACGCTTGAGGGAAGCCATCGACGCAACACGGGCCACAATGCAGGTAAAAATCAAGGACCTTCAACAGCGTCTTCAGGAACTGAACAAGTTGGAAGGCGAACTCGAAGACTTAGAACGCGCCGTCGAGACTGCCTCCGAGCTTCTCGTGTATTACACACAGAAACGCGAGGAAGCAGTGGTAGCGGACGAGATGAAGAACAAACAAATATCAAGTCTCCGCGTGGTTGAGCGCCCTACGCTGCCAGTGAACCCGGTCAGCCCCCGCAGACTGGTGAACCTGCTGATGGCCCTGGTTGTAGGCGTCATTGGCGGCCTCGCGCTCGCCTTCTTCCTCGAATACCTCGATCACGGACTGAAGACCCCCGAGGATGTGGAATTTTATCTCAAGATTCCGCCGCTCGCGTCGTTTTTCCACACGGGGCGGAAGCGGCCGTTGCATAGTGCGGAAGCGCATCGTCTCGGTACGATGCTTGATGCTGTGCAGGCGGGCGTCCCCAACCAATTAATCGAAGTGACGAGCGCCGTCTCGGGCGAACGAGCCGGGCCGGTTGCGATGGCCTTGGCCAACGCCCGGGCGGAGAATCCGGAATGGCGAGTGCTCTATATCGACTTTGTGCCGCATCGTTCGGAGGGCCCCGCGCCGAAGGGGCTGACGGATTTGGTCACCGAACAGGCGGAACTCGACGAGGTCCTGGTCCAGGATGGCGAACTCTATATGCTATCCCACGGAGCGGCGGAATGCCCTTCCTACCTGTGGGAATCGCGCCGGATGCAAACCGTGCTTTCAGAACTCCGGCAGCGCTTCGATCGCATTGTGTTGCATGTTTCTCCCCTGCGCGTGTCGAGCGACGCTATCAATGCCGCCCGGTTCGTGGACGGCGTCGTGATCGTGGTCAGAGCCGATAGTACGCGGCGCGAGGTAGTTAACCGTGCTCTCGACATGATTCGGAGCGCCAAGGGGCGCATCGCGGGGGCCGTACTGACCGAGCGAAAGCAAACCATCCCCGCGGTGGTGTACCGGCGGATCTGATGGCAACCTATAGACTGCTTCGAGAATGTTTAAGGCTATACGAAATCCCATCGCGAAGCGTCCAGGCAGTGCTCCTTCGCTTGAGATGCGCACTCAAGAGAGAAACGAGATAGCCTCTTGGGTTGCCACGGCGCATTGAAATTCCGGTTTCCGTTAGGCCGATCCCTGCGCTCGTTGTTATGGAACTCAAGGGATTCGATAGCGCAAGCAGATGTCGCGAGGTGGGTATGCAAAAAGAGGAAGACCGACACCCTATGGCATCGGTCTTCCTATATCACGAACTTGCGACGGGGAGAAAATCTCGACCCGACCGCAAGTTATTTTAGAGGCCCAGGAAATGAATTCCGTGGGCCTCCGCGGAAGGAGAAACGCCACATGTGGCGCTGACCTACTGAATTGTACCATGCCCGGGAAAAGAACGCAACCTCCTAAAGTTCAACTGTTTACAACACTTCCAGTTATCGCAGTCGGGCCATCTTAACCGAATATTCCCAACCACTTAGGGCTTGTTGGCGCTTCGATTCGTCCCATACGGGCGTAAATGTGCGTTCTTCCTGCCAAATTCCCCGGAGTGCGTCCTGATTAGGCCAGAATCCCGTTGCCAATCCAGCCAGAAATGCTGCTCCAAGTGCTGTTGTATCAGTGACTTGTCCGCGAACAACGGGAATTCCGAGCACATTGGCTTGATGCTGCATGAGCAGGTTGTTGGCCGCGGCGCCGCCGTCCACCTTGAGAATCGGGATCGTTGCACCCGTGTCGGATTCCATACTCCGGATGATGTCGGAAGTTTGAAACGAGATGGATTCGAGGGCGGCGCGCACAATGTGGGCGCGATTACTGCCGCGCGTAAGGCCGGTGATAATTCCGCGGGCGCGCATGTCCCAATGGGGCGCTCCCAAGCCGACGAATGCGGGCACGACATAAACCCCGCCAGTGTCTTCGACCTCCGCGGCGACGGTTTCGCTTTCCGCGGCAGTGGCGATCATTTTCAACTCATCGCGAATCCATTGCACCACGGCGCCCGCGATGAAGATGCTTCCTTCGAGGGCATACTGCGGCGTCTGTCCCAAATCCCATGCAATGGTGGTAACGAGACCGTGGTTTGATTTCACCGGCGTCGGGCCCGTGTTTGCCAGCAGGAAGCATCCGGTGCCGTACGTATTCTTGCTTTCGAGCTGTCCAAAGGCGGTCTGTCCGAACAAGGCGCTTTGCTGATCGCCGCACATGCCGGCAATGGGTATCGAGCCGCCGAAGACAGTGGTTTCCCCAAATATGCCGCTCGTAGGC
>JAWODE010000199.1:0-18461 GCA_046483455.1 Candidatus Hydrogenedentota bacterium
CACCGATGAACGGCTGACGGAGATACTGCAGGCTAAAGGTTACCAGATAGCACGGCGAACGGTGGCCAAGTACCGCGAGCAGCTTAATATACCCGTGGCCAGACTCAGAAAGGAGGCAGCCGCGTTAGCTTCCATCGGGGCGTTTGACTAGGTCTCCGACAAGCTTTTGCAGCCGGCGCAGGGCTTCGGCCAGTTCCGCGGGACCGCGGGCGGATTGCGGCGCCATTTCGACGAGAGGCGTGACGTAGAATTCGTCCTCGATCCGTTTGGCCTGTTCTCCAAGCTCGGGCGGGAAAGGCCATTCGCTCCGGTCTTCCGATTCCAACCGCGCAAACACATGATCCCAGAAAGCCTCCATCTCTCTGGTATAAACATGGCGCGCCAGCTCGTAATGATGGCTCCGGCAATACTCGTTTTCGGCGTTCCCTTTGAGGGTCAACTCGGCGTGCGGGTTCACGTCCGGCGGCACGCCGCTGATGGGCTCGGCCTTGCCCAATCGCTCGAGACTCACCGCCATCGAGAAATCGTCGGACTGACCGAGCAAATCGCACAGGGTATCGAGCAAGTGGCGGTTTAACTCCGCCGTGTGCCGAATGGCCTCGGCGGGGGCTTCCTGTTGCCGCCAGGCGTGGATGTGCCGCCCGGCACGAAGCACCGTCGCGGACAGCGCACGGTTGGCGGTCGTGCGGGCCATATCCAGCGCATCCCGCCGCCATTGGGGATTGTCATAGTGGGTCTCTATCAACGCTGCGAGACCGGCCAACATATCGGGCGCCGGTTCCAGACCGGCAATCATGCGTTCGTATCCAGTGGTCACGACATCCTGTCGGTTGTCCGAAAGATTTCGCCACATGCGACTGGTGAGCATGTGGAATTGCGGCGCGGAGAAGGTCACGCTCCACGAGGGATCCCGCATGGACCAGTTTTCGCTCTGCGAAACCACGAGCATCGCGTTCCAGAGCGGTTCCATTCGGGCCGCAAGCTCATCCGGATAACGGCTCCTGCAAAAGCGCATGACTGCCGTGGCTACCGTTAAATCGTCGGGCCGCCAACTGTTGTCGGCGAGGTATTCGAGCATGAATGTGTCGTTATGCGAGATCTCGGACCAGAGCACGTAGCCTTTGCACATGGGGTCGGCCGCGGCCGTCTCGAGACGTCCCGTCAGGATGCCGTAGTCACCATGAATGTCGCTGTTCCAGGCGAAACCGTGCAACATACCGAAAATCCAGGGGAATTGGCCCAATACATTCCAATCGCGATAGCCCTCCTTGGCGGCATCGTCGGCCGTATAGTCGAGCAGAATGGTGCGCTTGCGGTCGAATTCCTTGAGCGCCACATGAACTTCTTCGTCAGTCCACTTATTACCAAAGTCCCAACTGGCAATGAGCATGGGCGCGTCGGGATAATCTTCGCGGACTTTCTGCAGCGTCTTACGATAGGCATAGAGCTTTTTCTGGAGACTGTCCCGCCGGCTGTCGCCGAAACTGCGCTCGGCCATACCGATGGTGTGAAACATACGCGGTTGCCCTCCGCCGAACTCGCGAATATGCGTTTCCGTAAGCCTCCAGTAGGCGTCCCAAGCCCGCTCGTCCTCGACGTCCCAAATCGCCGCGGTGGCGAGTGAATATCCGGCTTTTTGATCGGTAACCACCGGAAAATCGGGAAAACTCTTGTAAAATGAACTGGGCGTATGCGAATACCAGTGCGTAATGGTGCCCGTATCTTCGGGATGCAGCAACCCCCGGTCACGGGCATAGGCAAGCACCTCCTTGCGCAACTCGCCCCTGTATTTCAGCGGCCAGAACGACGTGCGGTCGTTGTATGAACGGTCTTGCGCATCGGGATCCTGTGCGTCCGTCGGTGGATACGGCACGTCGCCGGGAAACGCGCGTTGGAAAAGGTCATCGTGGCCGGTGCGCAGCATAAACAGGTTGAATCGCTTCTTCAGCAGCCAGTCGATCTCGCGTTTCCAATCTTCGAGGTCCCAATGCTCGGCCTGAAACCGGTGGAGACCGCGATGGGCGAAATACCGCAAACCGCGGTATCGAAAGTGCGGTCTTTCGGCAATATCGACGCCACCAATCTCCAGCTCCGGGCGTTTTGGAATCACGTCGCCATCCCAGAAGTATTCGGCGCCCGCCTGACGGCGGAAGAAATCGTAAACCGCGTAGATCGTCGAGCGTCCGCACCCTCCCGCCACGATGAGATACCGTACAGACGGAAGGTCCACACTGAGAATACGGTAGCCGTCCGTGCCGTACCGCAAGTCAAGCGTATCGAGGGCGCCCTGAGTAATGAGGTCGTGCACCATGGGGTTCACGGCATCCGAGCCAATCAGCGCGATGTCGCCCGATAATGGGGCATTCTCAGGAAAGAGAAGTGCCGGGGAACGACCCGTGGTCTGCGTCCACAGGTCCACGAAATTCTCAGCGGCAATCTCGTACGCTCTTTCGCCCGTCGGCGGGGCAATCACCGTGAGGGTACTTGGCGAAGAAACCGTCGATGGAGGGGATTCCGGCCGATCCGCCGCCCACGCCCCGGCAATCGCCAGGATCACGGCTGCCGCGGCAACAAGATGCCTCATCATAAAGCCCCCTTATAGTGCGTTTCCTCAGTGCATGGTAAGGCCGCCATCAATGGTGATGGTGGCGCCAGTGATGTATCCCGCGGCCTCGGACGCGAGAAAGCCAACAAGGCCGGCCACTTCCTCGGGAGTGCCGGGGCGTCCGAGGGGAATGCGGCCCAATACAGACTCGCGGTTCTCTCCTTCGATTACGGCCGTCATATCGGTGTCGATAAGTCCGGGGGCAACTGCGTTCGCGGTGATATTGCGCGAGGCGAGTTCACGGGCGAGCGACTTGGTCAGCCCGAGAAGCCCCGCTTTCGATGCCGCATAGTTGGCTTGGCCCGCCTGGCCGACAAGTCCGATTACGCTCGAAATATTCACGATGCGTCCCCAGCGCTGCTTCATCATGCCGCGCGCGACGGCCCGGCAGCAGCGAAATACGCCGGTAAGATTCGCGTCCATAACCTGCGCCCAGTCATCGTCTTTCATACGCAACAGGAGGATATCGCGCGAAAGCCCCGCGTTGTTAACCAAGATAGACACGGGACCAAACGTTTCTTTAACGGCGGACACAAGCGCGCCGGGGGCTTCGGGCTCCGCCATATCGGTCTGAAACGCACGGGTATCCCCCCCAATGTCTTCCGCCGCCGCGGTTGCCGTGTCGATGTTGCGTCCGCACAAAGCCACCTTGGCCCCCCGGTTCGAGAAGAGTTCGACGCATGCCCGGCCGATGCCCCGCGTGCCTCCCGTTACCAGCACAACTTTCCCCTCGAATTCGCTCATGGTATTTCTCCCAATGCCGCCGCGGCATCGACTGTGCCGACCGGCGTGACCCGCGGCGCGTTTTCGGTCCGTTTCGCCAAACCCTGCAATACACGCCCGGGCCCGACCTCGAGGGCCTCAACAGGACCAATGGCCGCCATCACGTCCGTCCAGCGCACCGGCGCGCAAAGCTGTTCACCCAACAATTCGCGGATGCGCTCCGGCTCCGTCTCGTCGGTTCCGCTCACACACGATATAAATCGGATATTCGGCGCTTTCAGGACCGCATTTTGAAGGACGTGCCGGAATGCATCGCGCGCCTGCCGCATGCACTCGGAATGAAACGGCCCGGACACATTCAAGCGCATCACGCGCTTTGCGCCGGCTTCTTTCAGAGCCTGTTCCGCGGCCTCTATGGCGGGAACGGTCCCTGAAACGATGGTCTGGCGGGGACCGTTGTAATTGGCTACTTGCGCGCCCTCGGGCAATACGGACTCGATGGCCGCCGGCTCGAGCCCTATGACCGCCGTCATGGCGCCTTCGGGCACATCTTCCGACATCACCCGCGCGCGTTCCCGCACAAGCCGGAATCCTTCCTCAAAACTGAGCGCACCCGCCAGCACGAGCGCCGTGTATTCGCCCAAGCTGTGCCCCGCACACAGGGAAGGCATGACGCCGTTACTCTTCAAGTGCGCACCAATCGCGGCCTCGACGGCGAGCAATGCCGGTTGCGCCATGCGTGTATCGCCCACCTCCGCATCGGTACCTTGAAACAACGCGTCAAGCCATCCGGCTTCCGACATGGCGGCGGCCCGGTCCAGAATATCGCGCGCATGCGCACTCGCGTGATAGAAATCGGCGCCCATTCCGGGCGCTTGGCTCCCCTGGCCCGGAAAAAGAAAAGCGGTCATGGAATATTCTCCTGTGCATTGATACTGGCTTCGGCATTGCGGAGGGCCTCAATCCCGCTGCGGATATGCTCATTGATGCGCGACCGCACGGCTTCCCGCGCGCCCAGCAGCGAAGTCTTCACACCAATCGATGAGCACGAGCCATGCAGGATGATCACGACGCCTTTCACCCCGAGCAGTGGCGCCCCCGAATAGGCGTTGGGATCCGTTTCGCGTCGAAGCCGGCGGTATGCCCCCATGCTGAAGAAGGCCCCAATCTTGCTCGGCCAGGTCGACATTAATTCACGATAAAGCCGGCTCTTGATCAATGCGGCTGTGGCTTCCGTCGTCTTCAAGACGACGTTGCCTACAAAACCGTCGCATACGACCACGTCAGCGTTGCCGTTGTATATGGATTTGGGTTCAATGTTGCCAATGAAGTTGATGTGCTCCGCGGCACTCAGATAACGGTGGACGGTCTTCGCCAGTTCGTTGCCTTTTACATGTTCTTCACCGATGTTGAGCAAGCCGACGCGCGGTTTTTCGCGGCGCATGACGTGCTCCATATACAGCATCCCCATTTCCGCAAAATCACAGAGCTGCCGCGCCGTGCAATCGACGTTGGCCCCCATATCGATGAGCAATACGGGCTTCTGCACGGTGGGAACGGCCTGGCAGATGGCTGAACGCGAAACCCCTTTGATAGGCCCCAGGATAGTCCGCGCCGCTACCATCACCGCCCCCGTATTGCCCGCGCTGACGCACGCATCGGCTTCGCCCGTCTTGACCAACCGCAACGCAACGAGCAACGAGGAATCTTTTTTCTGGCGGACCGCCATGACCGGCTGGTCCTCCATACGGATGGCTTGGGAAGCATGCACGGTGCTGATGCGCCCGCGTCGCTTGTAGGGTGTGAGCGCCTCCTCCAGCCGGGGCTCATCTCCCACCAATACGTATTCCGTATCGTCCAGAAGACTGGCCTCGACCGCCCCCCGCACTTCAGGGGCCGGAGCATGATCAGAACCCATGGCATCGAGAGCGATTCGCATGCGATACCCCTATTGGTTCTCGTTTGGCCCCTTTAACCCTCGCGTCACAGCGCCGCTTCATCGCCGCAGAAAAGACGCTGCGCCCGCATACATGAACGCCCGGCCGGAATGACCGGGCGCCAACCGCACGCACAAAACCACCTATTCGGCTATCTTAACCGACAGGCGATCTTTGTAGTGCCCGCATTTGGGACATACCCGGTGCGGACGAATGCGTTCCCCACAGCTCGGGCACTCGATAAGGTTCGGCGACGACAGGGCATGATGCGAGCGCCGCGTGTTGCGGCGGGTTTTTCCGGTGCGTCGTTTTGGTACAGGCACGTCTTCACTCCTTCGAACGTTTCGGGGCTAGATCGGGAAACAGACTCGCCAACTCCGATAACCCGCTATTGCCAAACTCCTCGGGACTCTCCTCACGCTGACAAGAGCACAAGGTTGTATTTAAGTCTGCGCCACAATGCGGACACAGCCCGGCGCAATCTTCTTTGCACAACGTTTTGGACGGTGCGAACAGGACCAATTCCTCCCACATCGGGCGGGCCAGGTCAATCTCGGAACCCTCGAAAAAGACCGTTTCGCTGTCGCCTTCCCCGAATTCTTCCTTGCCATATTCGGAAACGGTCTCCACCAATTCGCTGGGCATCCCTTGTTCAAACGACCAGATCACGTCGAATTTGAACGGGACTTCGGTTTCCTTCAGACACCGGTCGCACTGCCTGAGGTAGACGCCCGTCAATGTTCCGAGAAACACATAGCGGGGTTCGACAACCGTCATCTTGCCCTGAATACGGGCAGGTCCAATACCAAGACCTTTAGCCCCCTCGGGCCGCAGGTTCTCTTCTTGAACCGTGAGGTCTACCTCGTGCTCGCCGCACTCCAGTGCCGACAATGGTATTGTTAAGCCGGACACGGCGCTTGCCTCCAAGTAAAAAGCGGTCAATACTTTACCAAATTTCCCCGCAAAGCGTCAAATTGATGCCCACTGAAACCTACGGACACTATGGACAAAATGGACCTCATGGACATCCGGAACTGTCCATAGCGTCCATATCCTCTGGGGTTCTCTCATTTTTTGTGCACTCCTTGCGCCATAGACTCGCGCATTGTATGCTTAATCCCTGTGATGACACACACGTTCCGGAAAAACGCTCATTTATTCTCGAGAACGCATTAACATTCGTAAGCAATTTAAGGACAATGAATTATGAAGAAACTACTGGCCCAAGTGTGCCGAATATGCCCGGCCTGCATTCTCCGGCGCACGTTTCCGGATTCCGGTTTCGCGCGGTTCATGCGCCACATCGAGCGCAGCTGCCCCTTCTGCCGAGCCTACGACCAACTGTACACCCCCAAATCCGTCGAGACGGAGACCGAAACCGCCGAGGGATGAGGATGTGTTATCCGCCGTTCTGCCGGTGGCTCCCCAAGCTCAAAATGCGTCGTCCTTTGAAATACCCTCAGGCAAGTATGGAAACGGGGCGGGCCTGAAACAACGCTTCATCGCTTGGGTGGGTTTGTTTATATGCATCGCAAGTTGGAAAGCTTCACTCCTTTCGCCGCTTGCGCAGGCCACGTGCTATACTCTTGCGCATTATGGACTTAGTGCTTTATTTCCTCGGACTCGCCGTGGGGGTGGCAATTCTCGTCAAATCGGCGGACTGGTTTACCGACGCGTCGGTCAGTATCGCTTACCGCTTCAAGGTACCGGAGATCGTTATTGGGGCTACGCTGGTAAGCCTCGCCACCACGTTGCCGGAATTCGCGGTCTCGTTTGCAGCCGCCCTTGAAAACAAGGTCGACATGGCCGTCGGCAACGCCGTCGGCTCGACCATCTGCAATATCGGCCTGATCCTGGGACTCTGCACCATCCTGTCGCCCATGGGCGTGGCCCGGAAGGGATTCGTGCGCAGCGGTGTGGGACTCCTGCTGTTGTGCCTTCTCTTTGCCTTCCTCGGGTATACCTTCCCCGAAGGCACACGCTGGTCCGGCATCGCCCTGCTGGCCTGTCTCGTTGTTTATTTTGGAACGACGGTGCGTTCGACCATGATTCAGCGTACGCGAGACCCCTTGCAGATCGAGGTGGTCGGCGAACCCGCTTCCGAAAACACTCTCGAAGAACTCGCGGCGGAGACGACTGTCGACGGTGCCGAACGCGTTGTACTGGCCACGGGACTTTCGGGGCCTTGGATTGCGGCCTATTTCGTCATCGGCGCAGTAGGCGTAGTCGGCGGAAGCAAGCTGGTGGTCTATTGCGCGGAGCAAATTGCTCTTGGAGCGGGCATCTCGCGCCAGATCATCGCCCTGACCCTCGTAGCCCTGGGAACATCCACGCCGGAACTGGTGGTAAGCATCGCCGCCATATTAAAAAAGCAGCGTGGTCTGTCAATCGGCAACATCATCGGAGCCAATATCCTGAATTTGGCTTGGGTGCTCGGCACGTGCTCGCTGGTAACCATCGTCCCTTTCAATACACAAAACCTGCGTTTCGACATCCCGGTGATGCTGCTTCTGACGGTCCTCTTGCTCGTTTTTGGACTCACCGGCGAACGCCTCAGCCGCCGCGAGGGCGCCGTGCTCCTGACCGTATATCTAATATACGTGGCCTTTCTTTTCACCTTCTATCGCGTTCCCGCGATGGCGTAACGGCGCGTTCATTTCGTCTGAAATACAAGCACATCCTGCAAGTCCACTTCCGGCGCCACCGCCCAGCCGTCATGACGTGCCGCTGCATCTCATTTTCTTGACCGACCGCCCGAAGCCGTGCCTTCAAACGCAGATTGATTTACCCTTCATAGCCGTTGGGATGGGCTTGATGCCAGCGCCACGCGTCCTCGACGACAACCCGGATATCGCGCTTCGAAGGCCGCCACCCGAGAATGTCGCGGGCTTTAGCGGACGACGCGACCAACTTATCGGCGTCGCCCGGACGCCGGCCAGTGATTTCGTAGGGAACCCGCCGATTGGTGACCGCTTCCACCGCACGAATGACCTCGAGCACCGAGTTGCCCGTTTCGGTGCCAAGATTGAAACAGTTCGAACCCCCTCCCTCCCGCAGGTAATCGGCCGCTTTGATGTGGGCATCGATAAGATCAACCACGTGTACGTAGTCCCGAACGCACGTGCCGTCCGGCGTATCGTAGTCGTCCCCAAATACTTTCAGCGGCTCTCCGTCACCGGTAATGGCGGCAAAAACATTCGGAATCAGATGCGTTTCAGGGTCGTGGTCCTCGCCGTGCCTCTCCGTGGCGCCGCAGGCATTAAAATACCGCAGGGCCACATAACGAAAATCGTAGGCCCTGCCATACCACTCGAGGATTTGCTCGACCATGCGCTTGGACAAGCCATAGGGGTTGACCGGGTTCTGGGGTAATTCTTCGGTGATGGGAACCCGTTCGGGAAAGCCGTAGGTGGCACAAGTCGAGCTGAAAATAAAGTGTTTCACGCCTCCCTCGAGGGCTGCATCAAGCAACGTACGACTTCCGCTTACGTTGTTCTCGAAATAGATGGCCGGATGCCGCACCGACTCGCTCACGAGCGCAAACGCCGCAAAATGCATGACCGTATCGATGTCGTGCCGGGCGAAAAGACCGTCGAGTACCGCCCCGTCGCGCGTATCGCCCTCGACAAACGCCGCGGCCGGCTCGACAGCGGCCCGATGTCCGCGCGACAGGTTGTCAAGTACGATCACTTCCTCGCCTGCGTCAAGCAGCAACTCCGTAGCCACGCTGCCGATATATCCCGCGCCCCCGGTCACCAATATTGCCATAGTTATATCTCCCCAAGCTTAAATAGAGACGGTGGGGCTCTTAAAAAAGTTCTTGATCTATATTTAATTAAGCGAAAAACAGGAACCGACCCGCGGGTTTGCCGAGCAAACCGAGGTCTGTCCCGGCCGTTTTTCGCTTCTCCGATAGACAAGCCGGCTTGCTTTTTCAACGGCTCCGCTGCCCCTATTTAAGAGCATATTCAGCCGGATTGTCAGGTAATAGCCTTTTCCGTATCCATATCGAAGAAATGCAGCCCCTGCGTCTCGATATCGAGAACGTGCGGCATATTGACTTCCGGCTGCGTTTCACCTGCCACGATCCGTGCAGTGATGGACTGGCCGCCCACGTCGAGATACAGATAGACTTCGTGACCCATTGGTTCCACGACTTCCACATTGGCGGTCATGCTCGAACCGGGCTTAGCCTGTTGCGAGGGGTTCTCAAGAAAGTGTTCCGGCCGGATACCAAGAATAATTTTTTGGCCCACGTACGAGTCCAACGCGGCGTGTTGCGATTCGTGAATATCCAACTGTACGGTACCGCTCCTGTCATGGAACCGGAGTACGCCGTCTTCCGCTACCAGTTCGCCGTCGAGAAAATTCATCGGCGGACTCCCGATGAATCCCGCAACAAACTTGTTTGCCGGACGATGGTAGAGTTCCAACGGAGAAGCAATCTGCTGAATGATCCCATATAGCATAACCACGATCCGGTCACCCATGGTCATAGCCTCGACCTGGTCATGAGTCACATAGATCATGGTCGAGCGCAGACGTGTATGGAGTTTGCTGATCTCGGCGCGCATCTGAACCCGCAGTTTGGCATCCAGGTTGGACAGCGGTTCGTCAAACAAGAACACTTTGGGCTGCCGCACAATGGCACGTCCTACCGCCACACGCTGGCGTTCCCCCCCCGACAGCGCCTTCGGTTTGCGGTCGAGAAGATGCTCAATGCCGAGAATCTGCGCCGCCTCACGCACCCGCTGTTCGATCTCGGCTTTCGGATATTTCCGGAGCATCAAGCCGAACGCCATGTTCTTGTATACCGTCATGTGGGGATACAAGGCATAATTCTGAAACACCATCGCAATGTCGCGATTCTTCGGAGGCACATCGTTGACGAGCGTATCGCCAATGTAAATTTCGCCCTCGGAAATCTCTTCAAGACCAGCGATCATGCGCAGCGTCGTCGACTTTCCGCACCCGGAAGGCCCTACCAGAACCACAAATTCCTTGTCGTCAATGTCGAGATTCGCGTTCGTAACCGCCTCGACATTGCCGGGATACACTTTACGCACATTTCTCAGTTCTACCCTCGCCATGGCGCGTGGGCCTCCCTCCTGGGTCAATACGTGCCAAGGATATCATGGCAGGTCGCGGCCACCCTCGTTCAGCAAGTCCGGATGATACCCCCAGCAAACATGACCAGTCAAGCAATCGAATTCGCTCAAACGGCAACAAAAAAGCGGAATCCGCAAACGGATTCCGCCCGATTGTGAAAAGATCTGAGTATCGCCACTTACCTTTGCGCCGCTCTCCTTCGGGTCGCTGTTCTCTTTCGTGATGGGATTTTCTTGGCAGCTGATTTAGGCATCGTCGTGTAGAAATACTTGCCGGCCTCTAGAATATTGCCCAGATTCCGTTTGCTTTCATCGTCCACGGGAACGCCTAACGCCTCGGCCTTCGCAAGAAGACCTTCCCACTCCTCGTGTCCCCAATCGCCCTTCTGTTTTGTAATAAACTGCCCCGCAAGATCGAGCAGCTTCTGCACGGAACTTTTCGCTGCAGCCATGGTTATCTCCTTCTCACACGCTAAATTTTTTCCGGGTGCGGGCCATCGTACAACCCTTAAAAGTGTATCACAGATGTGAGAGGCTTCCCAGCAAGATTTTTCACCCCAAACCGTCAACTAAATTCCCCCCAAACGCCCAAATTGCACCGATCACTTAAGTCCGCATGGAAACAGCAAGACGGCGCCAATCTGCAAAGGATTTCCCAGGGTCGCCGAGGTGTTGGATGAAAAACACTACCTATCTCGAGGAAAACCGGCGCTTTCGAAAGTGATTAATGAAACCGTCCCTCGGGCCAGGCGTTAAAGAGAAACCCGGGCATAAACGTCTACGGTAATATCCGTCCCAAACGTAATGTCTTCCTCTGGTACCCCGCTTGCTTCCGCTTCCAAGCGTACCTTCGGACAATTTTCGGAGTCGTCATCCTGTTCTCGAAGAATCGTAAGAAAATCGAATGAACCGACGGGATTCAGTTCAACAACCGAGCCGAAACCATCGGGCGAACTCGCGCTTGCAAGAAGCTGCTCATTATCGGGGTTATTGGCCGGCTGATAGTAAACCGACACTTTGGTGATGGCGCTGAAGTCTCCACTCGTCGCCGTCGCCTCGGCGGCTCCAAGTTCTATACGGCTTATCGTGAGGAAGCGAGCAAGGAACGGCGAGATTTCTTCAACGTAGCCTTCGAGCTCACCCTCACTCGGAAGACCACATAGTTCTAACGGCTCGGGCGAAAACACGAACTCTTCATCCTCGACAAATTCCTCAGCGTCTCCAAAGCCTTCCAAGTCCTCAACCGCCAACGTGGTGGATATCGAGGGCAAATCGTATGGAAATGGTCCGATTTCGATACCGCGCCCGCATCCGGAAGCCGCACACACAATAAAAGCAGCACTAAGAACAAGACATACTGATCTGGCAGACAAAAACTTCACGATTCTAATCCTCATGTTTTTCACTCTCGCACAACACCACTCCATCTTACATAGCCGTAGCTAAGATTACCATTTTCAAGGCCATTTGTTACCGGGCTCCCCTTTCTGCCTCACCCCGCGCCAGTCAACCATACTTTTGAGCATTTATCAACTAAACCATAAGCAGGTTCGCCGTAGCATGAATGAGTTAACTGAAACGAGCCTGAATTGCATCGGCCAGGGCGTTTACGGTGTATGGTTTCTGCACAAAACCGACCAGGTCCTGACCCCGAAAACCGACCTTCGCCCGCTCTTCCGGATACCCGCTTGAAAGCACCACCGGCACGTCCGACCGAATTTGCCGCAAGGCCTCGAACGTCTCCTCGCCGCCCATTTGGGGCATGGTAAGATCGAGAAGCACCGCCTTGATCGAATCCGCATCTCCCCTGAAAATCTCGACCGCCTGTTGTCCATCTTCAGCCAAGAGGACTTCGAATCCCAGATGCTCGAGGATACGCTGGGCAACCATTAAAACGGTGGCCTCATCGTCAACGACCAGGACCTTGCCGCAACCCCGCCAGTTCAGGCTGGCGGATTGGACCCGGGGTTCTCGTGCGGTCCGTGCTGGAATTTCCAAAGCGGGGAAATAGACACGAACCGCGGTCCCCTCGCCGGGTGTGCTCTCGACTTCGATAGCGCTGCGGTGTCCGCGCACGATCCCGAGCACAGCGGACAGACCGAGGCCCCGGCCCGTAAATTTGGTGCTGAAAAACGGATCGAACATGCGGTGTTGCGTTTCTTCACTCATCCCGGAACCGGTATCGCGGACTTCGATGCAAACATACGGACCCGTGGAGATATGCTGGTCGAGGTAACTGTGTTCCAGGCCTTCGCCCTCGAGCTCCTGCTCCCATGTCGAGATGCTTACTACCCCTTTATCGCTGGCGATAGATTCGGCGGCGTTGGTAATCAGATTCATAAGGACTTGCCGGATTTGAGTCGCGTCGCCTTCAATGGCGCGAAGCGTTGGTGCGAGGTTAAATGTGAGCCTTACGTTCTTGGCTATCGAAGCCTCGAGCAGATGCCCCATCTCGAGAACAACGTCGTTAAGATCGATCTCTTCGATGACGAATTTTCCTTTCCCCGAGTAGGCCAGCATTTGGCGCGCCAAATCGGCCGCCCGTTTGGCCGACAGGTTAATCTGGTGCAGATTAGCGCGTGCCGACGAGCCCACGGGCAGTTCTTCAAGGGCAAGGTCGGCATTGCCCAAAATGCCGACCAGGATGTTGTTGAAATCGTGGGCAATTCCACCGGCCAAAATCCCCAGGCTCTCGAGTTTCTGCGTCTGCTGCACTTGGGCTTCGAAGCGGCGTTTCTCCTCTTCCGCGCGTTTGCGTTCCCGGATATCCCGGCTTACGCCGACAACGCCTACGGGATTCCCGGCTTTGTCCAGCAATAGTCTGCTCACCACCTCGCAGGGAACAACCGTGCCATCCTTGTGAACGTGCGCGTACTCGCGAGGCGTCCGAGGATCCGTATGGCCTTGGATACTCCGTTCGACGCTGTCCTCGATTCCCCGGCAAGCGCGGTCATAGGCCTCTTCTGTTAAAAACCGCTGTATGCTCATGCCGCGGAGTTCATCGGGGCTGTGGCCGAGCAACTGTTTTGCGGCCCGATTACAGTACGTGATGCGTCCGTCCATGTCCATCATCCAGACCATATCCGAGATGCTCTCGGCCATGGTACGGTATTTTTCTTCGCTTGAACGCAAAGCTTCTTCGGCGCGCTTGCGTTCGGTGACATCGCGGGTAACCCCAATGACGCCCGTCGGATTGCCGGCATCATCTTGCATCAGCATTACGGACATCTCACATGTAATGACATGGCCGTCTTTATGATAGTGGTCGAATTCCTGGGGGGTCCGGGTGACCCAGGGGTCTCCTCCTTCCGTGACCCGCTTCATCGCCTCATCAATCAAATCACCGAGCCGGTCGAGGGCTTCGGGAATGAGCATCTTGGCGGAGTCTATGGTATAGGCTTCTTCCGCGGTGTATCCCAGAATATGTTCAACGGAAGGACTTACGTACGTGAAATGCCCTTCCATATCCATGGCCCAAACCACGTCCGAGATGTTGTCGGCCATGGTGCGGTATTTCTCCTCGCTATCGCGCAAAGCCTCTTCCGCCAGTTTGCGTTCGGTAATATCAACCCCCGCTTGCTGGATAGCGGGTTTGCCTCCGAAATGCGTCAGGACGGTGAACGCTTCGACCCATTTGATGGAACCATCCTTGCACAACATGCGGAATTCGTACCGGACAGGTTCATCGTGGCCGGCCAGGCGCCGGGCGCCCCGTTCCCACACCATTTCGCGGTCGTCGGGATGGATGAGACCCCTAATCTCCTCTGGCGTCATGCCCAGCACTTCCTCGGCACTATACCCGCTCATTTCCTCGAAAACCGAGTTTACGAAAAGAAACCGCCGCTCCCGCCAGATCACGAGGGCTTGAAGCGTATTTTCGACAAGCGTTCTATAGGCTTCGTCGCGCCGTTCCGCTTCGCGCATCTGTTCTTGAATCCGAGTCTTGTGTTTCTCCGTCTCGAGCATGCTGAGATAGAAAGCGATAAAGAAAAGCAAGACTCCACATACGAGAGATGCGTTGTTGATGTCTTGGCGGTACTCGAAATAAATGGCGAGAAAGGGTAGGTTCTCCAAGAATTCTAAAAAGGTGGCATGCATCAGCGAGAGAGTCGAGGGCAGCACAACCAAGGCCGAAGCTATCACCGCTATCACGTTGATTCGAAACGAGTTGTACACCCGAGCCAAGGTATAGGAGGTAGGCAGCGCAACGGCACACACCGCCGCAAATGCAAGAATCTCGTCAAGGGCGCTGGAACTTACCGTTTTGGCGCGCACATGGTAATAACTGACCGCTAATACGAGCGTAAGCAGAATCGAGGTGATAAAAACGCTGCGGGTCTTATGTAACCGCCCGTTTCGCTGCAAATCGGCTGCTTGTTCGCGAGTCTCCATTTTTCGCGCTTAATCCCCCCTGATTTTGGCTTAACCATGGAAGTATACCACGGGCTTGCGGAATTTGCATAGCGTATTTCTGGAATTTATATAAAACAACTGCACGGTATACGGATTTCAGCCTTAAATGCGAATAATGTAAAGAGAGTCGAGGGGCACTCGTTTACGGGGGAACCGGTACAAGCACGTTGAAATCCTCTCGCTCGGCGAATATGGTCTGATCAGCATTCAAGATGAGGCGAATCCGACAAAGGAGAGGGACGATGGCCAGACATGTCGGCATTGTAGCGTGCAGCGCGGAGGGTGCAGCGCTTTGCTATCGCACTTTTTGCGGTGAAGCGTCGGGGATCATGGGCGAACACATGCATCCGGAGGTAACCATGCACACGCATCCCTTGGGCAAATACATGCCGCACATTCGTTCCAGGAACTGGCAAGGAGTGGCCGAACTGATGCTGTCGTCTGCCCGAAAGCTTGCCGCCGTTGGCGCCGATTTCGTCATCTGCCCGGATAACACCATTCACGAGGCCTATCCGCTGGTGGAAAAAACGTCTCCACTCCCCTGGCTACATATCGCCGAAGCGGTAGCGGACGAGGCTGTAGCGCAAGGATTCCAGAAACTGGGAATCCTGGGCACCAAATACCTGATGGAGGGACCGGTGTATCCGGAGGTCTTGAAGAAATACGGCCTCGCTTCTGAAATCCCTGACAAAACCACGCGGGACCAAATAGACAGCATCCTTTTTCGTGAATTGGTGAATGGGATCGTCAGGGAAGAATCGCGACTGTATTTCAATGAGGTGATCGGGGCACTTAAACATCGCGGTTGCGACGCCGCGGTACTCGGATGCACCGAAATTCCTCTGCTCGTCGATCCTGGGGATTGTCCATTGCCTACGCTCGATTCGACACGGTTGCTCGCACGGGCAGCGCTACAACATGCCGTTAACGAAACTTCCGGCGTCTGACCGAGGTGCATAATAACCGAGTCTGCCGCTGCACCAAACGCCCAGTGCTCGAGTAACGGAATTGGCCTCCCTGTCGTGACCTCGTCTCCTCCCCTGGCCGGCGCTGGGACAAGTCGTGTGCGGTTGAGCGAGGCTGTTCCCGTGCGCTACCCTTGTTGGCGAAGCGCTTCCCTTTACCAAAACGGAGGAAGAATAATGGCCGGAATTTGTGTCGCCCTGGCAGCGATAATGACTGCACATTCGGAGGCGGAAAGCATCATCAACCAACCTTTCGCGCAGGAATCGCGGACGGCGTACGTGTTAGGCAAGTCCATGCCCGCCAAGACGCCCGACGGTGAAAGGATCGAAACAATCTCGGGAATCGCCCTGACGAAGGAGGACAAGGTTCTCGCATCGGGCGTGACAAATCTCGACAACATGGTCCTGCTTGAACATGCCGAGGGCAAGTGGACTATTCCCTGGCCGACGTTTGAAGTGTTGGGTACGACTCCTGCGCATTCGTACGTACCGCACAAGACCGGCCGCGTTTACCGCGGCGCTCGACCCGAGAAGGGCAAAGGGCGGGAAGAAGACCGGGTTGTGGCCAGTTGGTTTGACTCGAGCGGGCGGGCGCTGCTGGCCACAGCCAAAGGCATCTGGGAACGCAACCGGGACTCCGATGAGCGGGTTTTCGTCACGGAGGAAACCGTGCTGGCCGTGGCGGGCGGTCCGAATGGCGCGGTAGCCATTGGGACTGTCAGTGGCTTGTACACGCGCGATGGTGCCAAAGCCGACTTCGTTCAACACTACCCCGCCGATGATCGATACTCCTGGGCGCCAAGGCAAGTCGGCGCCGTCGCCTACGACTCGAAGGGCCGCCTCTGGTTTGGGTGTTCGCAAGGGGCAGGCGTTTATGAAGAGGGCAAATGGAGGCTCTACACCGGCGCTGAAGGCCTCCCTTATAACGAGTTCACCTGCGCGGCGCCCGGTGAGGACGGCGTCATCTGGTTCGGTACAAAGCGCGGCGCCATACGTTTCGACGGTAACCACTGGGCATACCGGGCGAGCTTGCGGTGGCTACCCGACGATCACGTCAACGACATCGCGGTCGAGGCCGACGGCACGGCATGGTTTGCCACGCCAAAAGGCGTCAGCCGAATCGAGCGTAAAAACATGACTCTGGAAGAAAAATCCGCCTACTTCGTCGAGCAGGTCGAAACACGCCACAACCGCGACGGGTATATCACGGACTGGCGCCTGACCCGACGGGGCGACGTTACGTCCGCCGTGCCGAAAATTACGGACAACGACGGGCTGTACACCGCGAACTATGGGGCCGCCATGGCGTTCCGGTACGCGGTTACAAAGGACCCCGAAGCCAAACGCCTAGCCAAGCGGTCGTTTGAAGCCTGCAAATTTCTGGTAGACGTCGTACCCGATACCGTGAATGGTGTGGACATGCGGGGCTTCCCGGCACGCGTGGCTATTCCCATCGACTGGCCCGAGCCGGTTAACGAGCAGTACGGCGACGAATACAACCAGCGGCGGCGCCAAACCGACCCCTTCTGGAAACTCATCACGCCGCGGTTCCCGAAAAGCGCCGATGGCAAGTACCGGTGGAAATGCGACACAAGTTCGGACGAATTGGCCGGCCACTATTTCTTCTACGCCAATTACTACGATCTGGTGGCGGAAACGGAAGCGGAGAAAGCGCCGGTGCGCGAAGTTGTAGCGGCCATTACCGACCACCTCATCCGCAACGATTTCAACCTCGTTGATCATGATGGGAAACCCACCCGGTGGGGACGTTTCGGACCCGATTTTCTCGAGACGGTCCACGGGTGGGACCAGCGGGGGTTGAACTCGCTGATGATGCTTTCGTTTCTGGCCGTAGCCGAGCATGTCACGGGGGATTCGAAATACGGCGAGACCGCCGCAATGCTGCGCCGCGAGCATGCCTACCACATCAACGCCATGTATCCGCGCACGTACTTCCCGCCGAATTCCGTGGTGCCGTGGGACAATAATCTGGCGTTGCTCTCCTTTTACGGGCTGATAAACTACGAGACGGACCCGGAACTCCTGATAATGTACCGGCAAAGCCTCGAGCACTGTTGGTTGTTTGCAAGCAAGCAGAAGAATGCCTTCTGGAATGTCGCGTATGCCGCGAGCGCCCAGCGGTTCGCCGAACGCGCTGGGAAAGGGTATTTTGAAGGCGCGTTTCCCGAGGCCGGCCCCTTCACGCAATACGCCGTGGGGATGCTGAGCCGCTTTGAGCCCCCTATGCAGGACATCTTGGACACGTTGCGGGGGATGCCTCTCGAGCTCATCGGCTGGCCCATGGAAAACAGCCACCGCCTGGACGTTCAACTCGACCCTACCCCCGGCCAGGCGCCGGGATACGGTTGGTCGCGCGTGGATACCAAAGCCCTGCCCATAGAAGAACGCTCGCATGTGCGGCAGGACCGCGATGGGTTCGCCCTGGATGCCTCGGAGGACGACGGCTGGGCCGAACACGAGGGGACGTTCTATCTACTGCCCTACTACCTGGCGCGGTACCATGGTTTGCTCGAGTGAATGCACCCATCCCAATCGCTAAATGGCGCTGAGCGAAAATAGGAACCGCACCAATCACGCGGTTCCGCGCACCCATGCACCATGAACATGCCACCAACCATGCTCCGGCAACGGAGGACGGGCTGACGCTGGTGTCGCGGCTGTCCCGGGCCAAGGCGGAGGTTGCGCTCGC
>JAWODE010000272.1:0-2646 GCA_046483455.1 Candidatus Hydrogenedentota bacterium
GCAGTGGCCTTGGCGGTGAATCTAGCGGCCGAGCGCAAGGAGTTTTTCGGCCGTGTGCTTTCTAAGATGGTGGCATCGACCGCCTTTTTGATAATTGCTTACGTCGGGGGAGCGCTCGAGACGCCATACGGCCAGTGGGTGTTTTTCGCGCTTATCTTGTGCTGGCTTGGCGACCTGCTCCTTGCGTACCAGGATAAAATCTTGTTTCTAATAGGTTTGTTCGCGTTTCTCGCTGCCCATGGCGCCCTGATGTGGGCGTTTCATCAGATTGGCATTGATTTGGTGTGGGCCGGCGTGACGATGATAATCATGGTTGTGCCGGCGGTGCTTATCGTGCGTTGGCTGCGCCCCCATGTTCCGCGTAAGATGAAAGTGCCCGTCTACGCCTATATGGTGGTGATTTCTTTTATGGTGGCGCTGTCGGGTGGGGCCGTTGGCGCGGGGGGACCGTTCATTGTGATTCCGGGCGCAGTCCTTTTCTATGTATCGGACATTTTTGTAGCGCGACAACGGTTTGTGAAAGCCGGCTATTCGAATTCCATCCTTGGCCTTCCTCAATACTATGCGGCGGTGTGGTGTTTTGCCGTAAGCATCTGGCTGTAAAGATAAAGGATAGGGCACCCGGCTGGCGGTAGCCGCTAGTGGTGTAGTACCATCAAGCGAACACCGGGTAGGAGCAGGAGAATTCAACCGTGACCCAATGGTCTTCATGGCAAACGGAGATCAAGCAGCGCGAAGCGGCGATACTCTCGGCGGCGCGAGCCGTGCTTCTCGAGCGCGGATACTTTGGCCTCACTATGGAACGCGTGGCCACAGTCAGCGAGTGCCCAAAAGGCACCATGTACCAGCATTTCGGATGCAAGGAAGATTTGCTGGTTGCGCTTGCGGTCGAATGCGCGGGGACACGCCTCGAAATGATGGAACGGGCCGCGGCCCATTCGTGCCAGTCGCGCGAACGGGTGATCGCTCTTGGAGAAGCGGTCGCACTGTATACGCGGCTCCATCCCGACGACTCGCGCATTATGCACATGGCGACGGGGCCGATACGCGAGAAGGCGTCTCCTCAGCGCCTGAACGAACTGGTCAACATCGAGGACCGCGAGGTGGCCCTCCTCCATGAGATTCTTGAGGACGCGGTGAAGGAGGGCAACCTCGAACCCTTACACGAGGATATGCTGAAAGAGATGGCTTTTGGCATATGGGCGCTGGTCGATGGCGCGTTCACCCTCATCGAAAGCAACAGTCCCCGCCAGGTATTGGGAATTGATAACCCCTTCTCGAACCTTTTCCGTGTCTTTGGCGTTTTGGCCGACGGCTATGGATGGCGGCCTCTTTTCCACGAACTCGATTGGGAAGACAGCCTTGCCCGCACCCGCAAAGCGGTGTTTTTCGAGGAAGCCCAGCAGCTCTATGGCGAAGGGAACTGGTACGGGGACCGAGGCTGAGTTTTTTGATAAATGCACAGCGGTCCTGGGACCGCCGAGCGCCAGCTCGGCATTCCTTCCAAGCCCCTCGCCCGACCTGGCAGACAGAGGGCGGCCATCAGGGGATGGATACGCCGTTCTCGAGCGCAAGGTATGCCCTGTTTGGTCAACCTCGTTTCTGAGAGCGAGAAGCAGGAATCGCAGACTGTTTAATGTGCCAAGTACGTGCCTTTTCGCCATTTTGAGGAGTAAGGACACAGGGAGTCTCGCAAATGTATCCTCAGTGCGTTTTTCTCACAGCAGTCTTCGTGGTGTGGGCCGTTGGAGCCGCCGCGGCAGAAAAAGAGCCGGTTCCCTTGCGCGCGGGCGTCGCTAAAAGCGATATCACCACCGAAGCGGAAGGCGTGCGAATCAACGACCCCCTTTATGCCAAAGCTCTCGTTATGGACGACGGCACAACGAAACTGGCCATTATCGCCATGGATGTTACGGCGATCGGCGGCATCGGCGAAATCGGCGACGATTTTCTGCCGCAACTCCGGGCGCGTATCCAGCGCGAATTGGGCATTCCGGGGCGAAATGTTCTGGTCAATGCGTCTCACAATCACCCGCCCGGCCGCCTTCTGTGTGAGCCGCGGGAGCAATTCGAGCGAACGTTTGACGCCGTCCGCCGCGCCGCGGAAACCATGACCGAAGTGAAGGTGGGGGCAGGCGCCGGGCACGAAGACCGCATTTCGATGAACCGGACACTGCAACTAAAGAACGGCAAGGCATGGACCATCCGGCACACGAATCCTTGTCCCCCGGATGACGAAGTAGCGGGCGTCGGACCTATCGACCCGGAGATCGGGATACTCCGCATAGACCGTTTGGACGGCCGCCCCTTTGCGGTCGTTTATAATTTTGCCTGTCACCCCTATCTGACGGTTCCGCAAGGCGGCGTGACAGCGGATTTTCCGGGATTCGCTTCCGCGGTCATCGAGGAGAATCTCGGCGAAGGCGCGATGGCGCTGTTTTTGCAGGGTGCCGGCGGCGATATCACCGAGGTTTTGTACAAAGACGTGCATCGACCGCGAGATTCCCGGCCACTAGGCAGAATGCTGGGGCTGAGCACACTCGGAGTCGTTGACCGAGAGGTCCCAGGACAGATCCACCTCCGCACCCACCGCACTGTAGGTTATGTCACCCTCGAGGTTGGTGGGCGGCGCCGGCACCGTGTTGT
>JAWODE010000278.1:0-3589 GCA_046483455.1 Candidatus Hydrogenedentota bacterium
ATCTGGTCGTATTGTTTCTGTCTTGTCCTGTCGATGGTGCCCCCGTGTTGGCCGGGGAGGTTGAACCGCTCGAGCAGGCGATTTTATTGATCCAGCAAGACTGGGGCGAGATGGGCCTCAATAGGGCGGCTCACGCGAAGGGCAAAGAGGGCCGTCCACTTCAGATTGGAGATAACCATTACGACAAAGGCATCGGTACCCATGCAAACAGCCGGATATCGGTGGACCTGTTAGGAGAATATGCCGCCTTCGAAACGGAGATCGGCGTGCAGGACCACCCGGACCATGACAACGGCAGTGTCGTTTTCCAGGTGTTTGTGGACGGGGAGAAACGGTTTGACAGCGGCGTGATGCGCCAGTCCGACCCGGTGCAGCCTGTCCATATTGATGTCACTGGCGCGTACGATATGGACCTGGTCGTTACAGATGGAGGCGACGGCATCGAGTGCGATCTTGCGAACTGGGCCAATGCCACCCTGACCTGCGCTGATGTGTCCGTCGAGCGCGAGCGCCCGGAGCGGGTTAACATCGCCCCGTTTGCCCGCGTGATGACGTGGGACCCCGCGCAGACCGGCTCGCATCCCGGGCGTGTCGAGGAACTCTCGGTGGACCAGATCTTTCTGGGGGATGTGGTTGTGCCGGATGCCGCGGGCGTCTACACCGCGCCCAAGGACGCCGATGGCAGAGCCTGTATCGGCCTCCAGTGGTACGAAAACCGATTGCTGGCGGAAGTGGTTCTTCTTCCAGCGGCGGATGTCGATGAATCGATACTTTCGATGGCCCGAGTGGAGTACTGGGTGGGCGAATCGGAGTGGCAGGGCGACTGGGAGAGGCTCGAAGGCGGCGTGGTCCGCGAGGGCGAACGCTGGGTGACCCGCATCGGGCACGCGGACCTCCGAAAGGCGAAGAACGGCCTGCAGAAAGTGCGCTGGGTGTTCCCCGCGAGTGGGAAGCCCGTCCGGATACGCACACTCGAAGCCTATACCCGCTCGCGGCCCGGCGTTGCGAGTGTCCGCCTCGAAATCGAGAATCCGGCCGAAGAAGAGGCCCGCGTGAGGCTCTACAATGGCGAGAGGGTCGAACCGGCCCTTTCGAACGAACCGTCGCCCAATGTTTGGAATCTTGCCAAGCCCCTGCGAATGAAAGTCCGGTATCTCAAGACCAAACCGGGGTTCGCCAAATCCGACCGTGCCGTGCTTTGCCTCGATCTTCCTGACGGGGCGTTCGGCGTGGCCATCGAGGACGTTGTCGAGCACGGGTGTGTCTATGTGCCGGATTTCGGGTTGTTCGTTACGCTCGAACCGGATGGGCCGACCTTGGAGGAGCACCTCGAGACCATCGTTGGCCGCAATACCGTTTTGCAAGACGTCCGCACCATGCCCGACCAGAGTTTTAATCAGGCCATGGAACGTGTCCACCGCAAGGTTCAGAACAACGGCCCTACCATGCTGTCGCTGGCCTGCGATAACCACAAGTTCACGGTATATGAAGACGGCGGCGTGCAACACCGCCACGATCACGAGATCAAGCCCGATGAGGACCGCAAGAAACTTGTCTACAACCCCAAATATCCGGTTCAAATTGACGTGACACTCAATTCAGAAAAGGTCGAAAAGCAGGGGCGGCGCCTGGAAAACGGCTGGGTGCCCATCCTCAACACTGCGTACGGTATTGACGGCGTAACGGTGCGGCAGCGGGCGTTTGTGACTCCCTATGATCGGACTACCGCCGGGGACCCACGCGGCTGGTTGAATCCCAAGCCGTTGTTTGTAGCCGAATACGCGATCGATAATCCCGGCGAACAAGGCGCGGACGTTTCTTTCCAGTTGGCGTTTCGTGTGGGGGAGGAATTGAAGGGCCCCGCGCCCGTGAAGGCCGTGGCGCGCGGCGCTATCGCTTTCGCCGATGAGCTGCTTTTGGCATTCGTGGATACCGCTGGCGCGCCATCCCTCGATGTCTCTACCGAGCAAGGACGCATGACACTCACAGGTCGTTTGTCCTCCGGCACGAGCGAGCGGTTTCTCCTTTACATCCCCGGTTGGGATGCCCGCATTGCCGAACATGCTTTGCTCGAAGGTGGTATGGACCTCGACAAGGACGTAGGGGAATACTGGCGGGCCATTATGGAGCCGGTGATGCAGGTGCGTATCCCGGAGCCGCTGCTTCAAAATTTTATCTACGCGTCGCAGGTCCACTGCCTGATGACAGCCCGCAACGAAATGAACGGTGCGCGCATCGCGCCATGGTGCGGAGCCGACCGGTACGGACCGCTCGAAAGCGAGTCCCAGGCAATTATCCACGGCATGAGCCTTATGGGACACGACGCGTTCGCGCAACGCTCGCTCGATTATTTCATCCGCCGGTACAACGAGGACGGGCTGCTTACGACCGGCTACACCCTTATGGGCGTGGGGTGGCATCTCTGGACCCTGGCCGATTATTACGCGGTACATAAAGACACCGAATGGCTGAGTACAGTCGCGCTGCGGCTCGAGCGCGCCTGCGAATGGATCGCCGGCGAGTGCGAGAAGACCAAACGGCTCAACCCCGACGGCACAAAGCCCCTTGAATACGGGCTGGTTTCGCCGGGCGTCGCCGCGGATTGGTCGCGGTTCGCGTACCGTTCGCGGTCCGAGGGCGAATACTACGCCGGGCTCATGGGGGTAGCGCGGTCGTATGCCGATATCGGGTATCCCGGCAGCAGTAAGCTCCTCGCCGATGCCGCGCAACTGCGCGAAGCGATCCGGCGCTCGTATGGTTTAACACAAGCCCGCTCGCCCGTGGTGCAGCTTCGCAACGGCACGTGGGTGCCTTATTCGCCGGCCATTATGGGCTGTTTCGGGCGGGTTATGGACATGTATCCCAACGAGGACGGCGGGCGGTCCTGGGGGAAGGACATGAGCATGGGCGCCCACAATCTCGTCGTGCTGGGCGTCCTCGACCAAAACGACCGCCGGAGTGTCGACTGGATTGCGAATTATCTCGAAGATTTCTGGTGTGTTCAGGGCGGCATGGGCGCCTACCCCCTCGAGGAGACCACGGAGGACTGGTTTAATCTCGGCGGGTTCTCGAAAGTTCAGCCCTATTACACGCGGCTGGTCGAAATGCATGCCCTCATGGACGAGGTGAAACCGTTTATCCGGGCGTATTTCAATGCGATTCCGAGTCTGCTCAACACCGAGAACCTGAATTTCTGGGAACACTTCGGCAACGGCGGCGCGTGGAACAAGCCCCACGAAACCGGGTGGTTCCTGGCGCAAACGCGGATAATGTTGGTCATGGAACGCGGTTCGGAATTGTGGCTGGCTCCCTTTGTAACCACCCATTGGATGCACGACGGCATGGCCGTCGGGGTCGAAAACGCACCGACGCGTTTCGGCAACGTGAGTTATACCATCATGTCGCATGTGGACGACGGCTTTATCGAGGCGGAGATTGACCCGCCCACGCGCTCGATACCTGAAGCAATCGTTGTGCGATTGCGCCATCCCGAAGGCAAGCGAATACAATCCGTAGAGGTGAACGGAAAACCCCACGCCGACTTTGATCCCGAAAAAGAATGCATTTGTCTGCAGCCGGGCTCGGAAAG
>JAWODE010000321.1:0-7205 GCA_046483455.1 Candidatus Hydrogenedentota bacterium
TCCAAGCCGCGGGCACGTTCCACCGCATCGCGAAGGCATCCAGCCCGTCGAGCCCCAATCCGCGCAAAGCGCTGAGGTCGGCGACGTCGTTTTCTGGCCGGGCCATGTCGAAATCGTAACGGGAGTCACGACGGACCGCGATGGCCTGGTCACCCAGGTACGCGTCGAGGATAGTTGGCCGCCAACAACCCGAACAATCAACCGTGACCCGGCAGATTTCGAGGACCATCTATCTTCCCGAGACGCAACCCTGTTTCGCATCACCGACCTCGATGCCTGGCGAGGCGCCGGTCAAGCCCAACACTATCTGTTCCCGAACTACGAAGAAGATTCCGCCACTCCAGCAATCAACCGCGTACTCCTGCTCGACCGTGGTGATTGGGTCCCCTATCGAAAAGACCAGACCATCGCATTCAACATCATGGACAGAGACGGCCAAGGCGTCAAGCAGCTTGTCATTAAACGGGCGGATACCATCGTGGAAACTATCGAGTTGGAGGGCGCTGGCATCATCGAACGCGCCTTTTCCGTTTGCGGCGACTACACTGCCTACTGCGTCATGAAAGACGGCACGCCCAGTCAAGCGTGCGAATTCGCCGTTTGCGCGCTCGATTCCCGCCCCGTCACTAAAGAAGTCCTCATAAATCAGCCTTGGGAAATCGAATTCAGTGCCGAAAACATGACCGTGATACTTGTGCGCATTGAAAGGAGCGGAGTTCGGCGCGGTTCCTATACCGCGCCCTATCACATATGGCTTTCCGAGCAAGACCGCCAACAGAACCGCGTTGTCGTTCCGGCAGAGGCGATTCCGGGCACGGGCGAATTCACCTTCTGGGTCGAAGGAGAAAACCGGTACGGCCGGCTTAGAAATACCCATATCATTACCATCGTCAACGAAACCCTACCTTCGCCCTGACCCTCCGTGTGAGTACGTATTCCCCCAATTCATGCCCCCCTGCAGCCCTCCCAGGCTAGTCCGTTTGGGCAAAGCACCCTCTGTGCACTAGAATAGCTACTTCTCTTTGACAATCACGAAACACTTTCGGAGACGTAAAGGGCATGAACGGTTTTTTTGCGGGCATTGGCCTCCGAGACATCACCCCCGGTTCGAATCTCGCGCTCTGGGGCTATTCCGACCGCCAAGGTCCCGCGACGGGTGTGTTGGACCCCCTGATGGTTTATGCGCTCGTGTTCCGCGCCGGCGACACAACCGCGGCACTTGTATCCGCCGATCTTGGACGCCCTCCAATGCACGATGTCATGCAAGTCATCCGCGCACAAGCGGCCGATCATGGGATCGCGCACGTATTCTTCACCACAACGCATACGCACCATGCCCCCGAGATGGACGTACCCAATGCACCGTATGCGAACACCGTGCTGAAGGCTACGGTCGAGGCGATCGCGGAAGCCCTCAATAACCTCGAACCCGCCCGGATCGGACTTGGGTCCACGACCTTTGACATCGCACACAACCGTCGGCGACGGCTCAAGGACGGCCGTTGCGCCATGTTCTGGCGCAACGAAGAACGTCTTCCCACGGCTCCTCTCGACCCAGAAGCCACCCTCATCAAGTTCGATACCCCCGACAACAAACCTATCGCAATGTTGGTCCATTTCGCCTGTCATCCCGTCGTAATGGGACCGTCCAACCGGCAGTATTCCGCGGACTATATCGGCGAACTACGGCGGGTGGTCCAAGCGCAAAGCGGCTACCCATGTGTGTTCCTGCAGGGAGGGTGCGGCGACGTCAATCCTTATCTCGACAAAACCCCCATCGACGAAGGTGGAGTCGAGGCCGCCCGCCAGGTCGGGGGAAAATGCGCTCGCGCCGTCCTCGCCACTCTTCCCGGCATTGACACGCACGCTGCCTCTAAGTCCGCCGTCCAATTCCGCCGGCAGGAAGTCTCGGTCGGCACTCGCTGGAATCTCGACGACCCCGAAGAGCGGCGCATCGTCTTCAAGGCCCACGGGGGAGAAGATGGATTGTTCGGACGTTACCTCGATGCAGCCAAAGGAGACCTGGCCGTGCCGGTCACGGTCTTATGCCTGAATGACAAGGTCGCGTTCGTCGGCATGCCCGGCGAGGTCTTCGTTCAATACCAACTCGAGTTGAAGACAAAAGCCCCGGTGCAACCCACCCTCTTGTGCGGCTACACCGACGAGTATCATGCCTATTTCCCGACTGTTGCAGACGCCTTGGCGGGGGGATACGGGGGAACCACCGCCAGTTACGTCGGACTTGGAGCCGCCGACAAACTCGCCATCGAAGCCCAGATGCTCTTGGCCAAAATAATTAACGGCGGAAAGGATACCCGCACCGAGGAAGAATTCACGCTTATCGATTGGAGAGAGGCCTCTCATTAAACAACGATACTAACTGAACACGATGGGGGAGCAAAAAAGCGACAGAGGCTTAAGGAATAGTTCAAACCACAAGAACAACGACAAGCCTTTACCCCCCTAATCACGTGTAAGCGATTCCGCGGCAAGCACTTGAACCGCACCGCCGCATAAGGTACCCTCAAGATGTCACCGTTGGAGAAAATGAGTGAGTCAATCAAAAAACTCGATAGACATTTGGACCATCCCGACCCTGACTTTGTGGTTGGTGTTCTTCGCGATAGGATTTTTTCCGGAAAGCGCATTCTGGGCCGCACGTCAAGCAGGGGAAGTTGTTACCCAAAACGCCGTCATCAACTCATCCAGCTTAATCACGGTGTTTTTGTCCCTTTACTTGGGCTTTTTTGTGTATCTGCGCTGTCTTGACGCCGGCGTATCGCGCGAAAACGCGATTGCCCGCGCCATTCAAACCGGCATCCTTAGCTTGATAGCGTTCCTTCCCTATCCGTTCTATCTGTTGCTCTCCCCGGGAGACCTTACCATTCCCGGCAGCGGCGTGTACCGGCTTGACGAATTAATTGCTGTCTTTGGCCTGCCCGTGGCGAAATTGCTCTCCTGGCTATATCTTTTGACAGTGATTGTCCGATCGTACCTCACGGCGGGACCAGCGGTGTTCGTCACGATGTATCCCCGGTTTGAACAGTCAACCCCGCGTACCGAGGCTGGGGAGAAACCAAGCGAAAAACACAATTCAGCGAACAACGCAAACTGAGACAGAAAGCCAAAAGCGTTTTAACCTCATCGCGATGCAGAGCAGCCACTTCCGAAAAATGCGGAGCGTACCGGGAAGAATTGTGCCCATTTTCATCACCATAAAGCATAAACCATTGAAGAAAAAGGTTTTACATGTGTTTTCGTTCAAAAAAAGGCCTATCGGCCCGCCGCACTTTCAAAGGTTTCAGACACAACACCGTGCTACGTCAACAATTTCTGTGCTAAGAACGTTATAATGATTTGGGTTGGTACATTGAGAAAAAGAGCAGTTCGAGGAAAACAGGGACACATCATGAAGAAGCAAATCTCAATCGCCATAGCGGCATGTATGCTGTTCATTTCATTTTGCGTCCACGCCGGCACCTTGCGTATTGGTGAGCCGGAGGTCCAAGGAGATCAGGTCACTGTTCCCGTGTTACTCGAAGGCGAGGTAGCCGATGGGGTAGCTTCCCTGAGTTTTCAGCTCAATTACGACCCGGCCACTGTAGAACCTCAATTAGCCAACCCCGGCGCCGCGGCCCAATCGGCAGGCAAAAACGTCACCACCAACGTCAAGGAACCGGGAACCTACATGGTTGTCATGTCCGGCCTGAATACCAATACGGTTGCTTCGGGTGAAGTCACGAACATCGTGCTGCAACGACGCAGTGAAGAGGCTTCCACCAATATCAGCATCACCGGCACCACGTTCGCATCCTTGGAAGGCGACGAAATCCCTTCGCGCGGAAGCACTGGAAACATCTCATTCGACACGGCCGGTGACGAAGAAGAGGACACGGAAAACCAGGCAGACACATCAGACGACGACGAAACGGCCGCGTCGGACGATACGCCCGAGGAACGCAGCACCACGGACCCAGTCTCCTTTGACACCACTGACAGCGACACGGGCCGCGCCGCTAATGCGGCGGGGTCGGGACAATCCGATAACGCCCTCGTTGGCGGCGGGCAAGCATCCATGGCAGAAGCACCCGATTCCGAACCAGATGCCGAGGTGGGTAAGGGTCTTGCAAAAGCCCTGAGCGCCGCGGCTGCAAGCCGGTCAAGCATCGGCACACGGTCTTCCGGCACCAACGAAGAAGGCAAAGACAAGGGCACGGATAGCCCAGACCGTGCAGCAGGCGCCCCAGACTCGGAGATACAGACAGCAGCTATCACGGGAGAGACATCCCCTCCCGAAACAGAAGCGGAACGTGAGGGGCACACGGAAGACGCAGCAGTCACACCCACCGAAACACCCGCCGCACCTGCTACAACACCATCCGGCGAAGAGCCTGGCGCAGCAACTGGCGAACCTCAAACGCAGGAGCAAGAAACCGACGCCCCGCCCACCCAAAACACCACACGAACGCTGATCTTTCTCATCGTCGTCGTGGCGGTCGTGGTGTGCATAGTGTTTTTCCGGCGGCGCTTGTTTTCGTAACCCCGTAAAACACCGCCAATCAAAATCAGCCGGTGGCTAGAGGATCGCCGCCATCGGTATCCGCAAACACTTCGCTCCGCACATCCGAGCCTGCCCGCATATTCTCGAGTGTTTCAGGCTTTCCACCAGGCACTAACACGATCTTCCCGAATTGTTCGCCTCCCTCCATCCGCTGCGTAGCCTCCGAGGCGCGATTCAACGGATAGACCGAATCCACAACGGGAGACATGCGTGCGGCCGTAACCGCCGAAAGCATCTGTCGAAATTCCTCGTCCGATCCCATCGTGGAACCCATGACCACAACATGGTTCCAATAAAGCTGGGAAATATTTACCGTTGTTTCCGCCCCGCTGGTGACGCCGCAATGCACAATCCGGCCTCCCCGACGCACCGCTTTGAAATTCACCGGCCACGTAGCCGCTCCCACCGTGTCCAGCACGACATCCACACCTCGTCCCCCCGTCAAATCGCGGATGGCATCGCCCAGGTAGGGGTTATTTGCATAATTCACGCCCTCGTGAGCGCCAAACTCCCGGGCCCGCATCAGTTTGTCATCGGACGACGACGTAACCAGAACCCGTGCACCCGCCAGGCGGGCAAGCTGAAGCCCCGCCAACGCCACACCGCCCCCAATACCGTGAATCAGCACCGTCTCCCCCGGCTGCAAAGTCGCGCGCGACATCAGCATGCGCCACGCCGTCAGATAGGCAAGCGGCAGCGCAGCCGCCTCCACAAGAGATAAATGCGAGGGTTTCAAAAAAACATTGGCCGCCGGAACCGTCACACGCTCCGCAAACGTGCCGGGACGGTTCATCCCCACGATCCCGAACGACATGCACTCGCTCTGTTCGCCCCGCCGGCAGAACTCGCACATGCCACAACTCAGACCGGGATTAATGAGTACCTCATCGCCCGCACGAACATGGTCCACCCCCTCCCCCACATCGAGAACCACGCCGGCGGCGTCAGACCCGAGAATATGCGGCACGGGCAACTCGAGGCCGGGACGACCTTTTCGCACCCAGATATCAAGATGATTCAGTGCCGCGGCCCGGACCTCGATTAACACCTCTCCCGACCCTACAACCGGCTCAGGCACCTCTTCGTACTTGATACAATCGACGTCCCCATTCTCAAAAATCACAGCAGCTTTCACCGTTTACCTCCCCAACCTCCTGCTCGCTTCCCAAAAACCTGCCTTTCGTAGAAAAACGCGTCAACGGCGTTGGACAATTTCATACACTTCCATCAACCGTTTGGCACTGGATTCCCACGTGAATCCTTGGGCACGCTCGTAGGCTTGCTCCACCATCTGCGCGCACATTTCCGAACGTGTGAGCAGCGTTTCTAATCCCGATTCCAATTCGTCCACGTCTTCCGGATTAATTAACACGCCATAAGGCCCAATCACTTCAGGAAGTGCCGACACGTTCGAGGTTAACACCGGTACCCGCGCCGCCATCGCCTCGAGCACCGGAAGCCCAAACCCTTCGTACAGCGATGGATACAGGCAGCCGGCCGCACCGCGCAAGAGCAGTATAACATCCGAACGCGGCAAATAACCGGCATGTTTAACCTTTTCTTCCAGCCGTAGGTCACTGATGGCTTTAAATACCGGGTCAGCATACCAGCCGCGACGGCCTGCAAGAAGAAGGTCCGGACACTCCGGAAACCGCTCCATAACGCGCCGGTATGCTTCAAGCAACCGACACAAATTCTTTCGTGGTTCAATTGTGCCGATATAGAGCCAGTAGTCCGACGCAACACCAAGCCGCTCTTTACAATGAGCCAATGCTGAGCTATCGAGCTCCCCCTCGAATTCTTCCAGACAAACGCCGTTGGGCACCACAAAAACCTTATCCGGCGGCACATCCAACAACCCCATAACATCTTGACGACAGCTTTCGGAAACGGCGATCAGCGCATCCGCATACCGAGCAGCATGTATCAAGAGCCTTTGGTGGGTGCGCACCGTAGACACGGTGTGGGTCTCAGGATAGCGGAATACGACCAAGTCATGAATGGTGGCCATGCGTTTGGCGTTCCTCGCTGCCGGAAGCCCATGAAACATCCCATGGGCAATATCGGCTTCCCCGCAAAACCATTCGAGTGGCGGCCAGTTGTAACGCGTCCACAAGAAAAGCTTCAGCCGGCGCGCGCAAGGCGTTGCAAAACACCGTGTGAAATTGCGGCGCAGGTCTTCGGGGATTGCGCCCCCCCGGGCGCGTGTCGCGAAAAGACGGAGGTCTAAGGGAGCCTCGAGACTCGCCAAAGCATGAGCCTGACGCCAGGCTGCGTATCCCACACCCGTAAGGGGACCTTCCAGAGCACAACTCAGATCGAGAGCAACACGCAGCGGTTCCTCAGACACAATCGGACCCCTACTGTATCGTAAACAGACTATGGTTTAGATGGGTGCCCAAGTGCTGCTGGTAGATGAAGATACCTCGGCTACCAACTTCATGATAAGGGACCACCGAATGCAGGAGTTGGTATCGAAAGACAAGGATGTCGAGAGGAATGCGTTTTTGTTCAGTAGTGTCGCGATCTCGTACGGTGACGTGATGATCATTTTCTGAATCAAAGTCGTATGTTATGCAGATTGGTGTGCCAGTTTCATCTTGACGACGATACCGCTTTCCAATGGAACCACTTTCATCAAATT
>JAWODE010000330.1:0-5098 GCA_046483455.1 Candidatus Hydrogenedentota bacterium
GACCTCGGACGCCATGGATGTGATTGAGGACCCTGAGATCCATGTGGTTGTGGAGCTGATTGGAGGCCTGGAGAAAGCCAAGGACTAAAGCGTATCGAGGCCCAAATCGACGAGGCCATCCAAACCGAGAAGCAAGGCATCGCCGTTTTCACGGAACAAAACCTGAAACTTATTGCCGTAGAAACGGAAGAGCGTAAGCAGCGTGAAGCGCGGCAGGCCGCGATGCAAATGAAAACGGAGATCGTCGATCGCTCGGTAAACCGTCTGTCGGAGCGGCTTCGTAAGGAACTGACGGACGCAGACCAGGCCGCGTTGGTAGAACAATTTGTGACCCGGCTGGAGGAACATATCCCATGACGGATTACCTCATCGCAGACCGGTACGCCAACGCGCTGAGCGCGGCCTTGCCCGATAAGAGCCGACTCGAGAGCGTGTTAGCCTCGTTACGGGAAATCAGCGATTTGTTTGACACGCATCACGAGTTACACAGTTGCTTGGCCAATCCCGCTATCGAGGTCCGTTCGCGTAGAGAGGTACTGGACGAAGTCCTGCAACGTCTTGGAGCCGAAACAGTGGTTATGCGGCTTGTGTATCAATTGATGGAGCGGGGCCGGATGCAGTTGTTGTCCGAAACGGTGACGCGTTTTGAAGAAATTGTGGATGAGCGGTTGGACCGGGTGGCGGCACGGGTTACCACAGCCGCCCCGTTGAGCTCCGAGCAACAGGAACAGCTAAAAGGAAAGCTGAGCGAGTACGCCGAGAAAACCGTCCGGCTCAAGTGCATGATAGAGCCCGAGATTATCGGGGGTGTGGTTGCGCGTATCGGCTGGCAAGTAATCGATGACAGTGTTCGTGCGCGATTGGCCCGGTTGAGAGAGGCGCTTATTGCGGAGGAAATAGAACCTTATGAAACTCCAAGCGACTGAGATTACTGAAATTATCAGGCAACGGATTGCCGATTACGAATCCAAGGTCGACATTGCCGAGGTCGGGACGGTTATCCAGGCCAGTGACGGGATCGCCCGGGTCTATGGACTCGAGAACGCCATGGCCGGCGAATTGCTCGATTTTCCCCACAACGTGATGGGGATGGTGCTCAACCTCGAAGAAGACAATGTTGGCGTGGTGCTCTTCGGCCATTATGAAAAGGTTGCAGAGGGAGACACGGTGCGGCGCACGGGGCGAATTGCTTCGGTGCCGGTCACGGAGGACATGATTGGCCGGGTCGTGAATGCCTTGGGCGAGCCTTTGGATGGCCGATCCCCGATCACTTCGGAGGAGTATTACCCCGTCGAGCGTATTGCGCCGGGTATCGTCGGGCGGCAGCCGGTAAAAGAGCCGTTGCAGACAGGGTTGAAAGCCATCGACTCGATGACGGCCATCGGACGCGGCCAGCGCGAGTTGATTATCGGCGATCGCCAGACCGGGAAGACAGCGTTAGCGGTAGATACCATCATTAACCAAAAGGGCCATGATGTTATCTGCATCTATGTAGCGATTGGCCAGAAACGCTCGACGGTGGCCCGTGTGGTCGAAGATATTCGCGAATACGGGGCGGCGGACTACACGATTGTGGTGTCCGCGTCGGCTTCGGAATCGGCGCCCATGCAGTATATTGCACCGTATGCCGGGTGTGCGATTGGCGAATACTTCATGTTGCAAGGAAAGCACGCGCTGGTGGTCTATGACGATCTGTCGAAGCACGCGGCGGCGTACCGGCAACTCTCGCTGTTGCTGCGGCGACCTCCCGGTCGCGAAGCGTATCCCGGCGATGTTTTCTATCTGCACTCGCGTCTGCTTGAACGGGCGGCTAAGTTGAGCGACGAGCACGGCGGTGGCAGTTTAACGGCACTGCCCATTATCGAGACGCAGGCGGGCGATGTATCGGCTTATATTCCCACCAACGTCATCTCCATTACGGACGGACAGATTTACCTTGAATCGAATCTGTTTTATTCGGGGGTGCGCCCGGCGATTAACCCGGGGATCAGTGTGTCGCGTGTAGGCGGTAACGCCCAGGTGAAGGCCATGAAAAAGGTCGCGGGTACGTTGCGCCTGGACTTGGCCCAATTCCGCGAGTTGGAGGCCTTCGCGCAATTCGGCAGTGACTTGGATAAGGCGACCCAAAATCAGTTGGCCCGTGGCGAACGGCTTGTCGAGGTGCTTAAGCAGCCCCAGTACCAGCCGGTGCCGGTCGAAAAACAAATTCTAATCATTTACGCGGCGACGAATGGGTACATCGACGGCATTCCTGTCGATCAGGTGTCCCGGTATGAACGCGAACTCTATTCGTATTTCGATTCACAGAAGCCGGAGTTGCTCAAGACACTGGCCGAAGCCGGTGAAATGGATGACGAGCTGAAGGCGAAGTTCGACGACGCCTTGAAGGCGTTCGGCGAACAATTTGTGGCGGAAGGAACCTAAGACCGGATTATGGCGAGTCTGCGCGACATAAAGCGGCGAATTACCAGCGTCCAGAGCACGCAGAAAATTACCCGTGCGATGAAGATGGTGGCGGCGGCGAAACTGCGCCGTTCGCAGGACGCGATTGTTCGGGCGCGGCCCTACGCCTATCATCTTCGCGATTTGGTCAACAACTTGACAAAACGCGCCGAGGAGGATATCCACCCGCTCCTGCGGCAAGGCGCCGGAAAGAAAATTGGCCTGGTCGTGGTCACCTCGGACCGAGGCCTCTGCGGCGGCTATAACAGCAATCTGGTCAACGAAACGATGAGTGCCCTGCACAGTCAATTCAGGGAAAACGACGTCGAACTGACCGTGATTGGCCGGAAAGGCATCGAAGCTTTAACGCGCCGGGATTGCACGATTCGCAAGACGTACAGGAACCTGTTTGAAGGGAACGTATTGCGGTCGGCCGGCGAGATCATCGGCGAAATTGCCGATGAATACGAGCAGGGCGCCACCCATGCCGTCTATTGTCTGTATAACGAGTTCAAATCCGCCATTTCGCAGCGCGTAACCCTCGAGCGCTTGTTGCCCTTCGAGGCGATGGACGACCCCGGTGCGCTGGTTGTGGACTATTTGTACGAACCCTCGGCGGAATCGATACTGGATAGATTGTTGAGACATCATTTACAGATGCAGATGCACCGCATGTTGTTTGAAGCGGCGGCCAGTGAACATGGCGCCCGCATGACCGCGATGGACGCGGCCACCAATAACGCGGGCGACATGATTGAGCGGTTGACATTGCACTATAACCGCGCCCGCCAAGCCACCATCACAACGGAGATGATTGATATCGTCGGCGGAGCGGAAGCGCTGTAATCCGGAACGCCGGACTACGGAGGTACTGATGAAGGAAGGTAAAGTTACCCAGATAATTGGCCCGGTCGTGGACGTGAAATTCGAACCGGAGGATTTGCCGCCCATTTATAATGCGCTGACTATAACCCGGGAAGAAGAGAGGCCTTTGGTGCTCGAGGTGGCCCAGCATTTGGGCGAAAGCTCGGTACGAACAATCGCCATGGACTCGACGGACGGGCTGGTGCGCGGCACGCCCGTTACCGATACGGGAGAGTTTATTTCGGTCCCGGTAGGCGACGAGACCTTAGGGCGGATCATGAACGTGGTGGGCGAGTCCGTAGATGAGCGCGGCCCCATCGAAACCGCCGAGCGTTGGCCCATACACCGCGAGGCCCCGTCGTTCGAAGACCTCCAGATCCAAACCGAAGTTTTCGAGACGGGCATTAAGGTCATCGACTTACTCGCGCCGTACTCCCGCGGCGGCAAGACCGGACTGTTTGGCGGCGCGGGCGTGGGCAAGACCGTCTTGATCATGGAGTTGATCCACAACGTAGCGACAAAGCACGGTGGCTATTCGGTGTTTGCAGGCGTGGGTGAGCGCACGCGCGAAGGCAACGACCTGTGGCTCGAGATGACCGAGTCCGGCGTGTTGGACAAGACGGCCCTGATCTACGGGCAGATGACCGAGCCCCCCGGCGCGCGCGCGCGTGTCGGGCTGAGCGGCCTGACGGTTTCCGAATATTTCCGCGACAAGGGCGGGCAGGACGTGTTGCTTTTCATCGACAACATTTTCCGTTTCACACAAGCAGGCTCCGAGGTGTCGGCATTGCTCGGCCGCATGCCGAGCGCCGTGGGATACCAGCCGACCCTGGCCACGGAGATGGGCGAATTGCAGGAGCGGATCACCTCGACCAAACAAGGCTCGATCACCTCGGTGCAGGCGATCTACGTGCCCGCCGACGACTTGACGGACCCCGCTCCCGCCACGACCTTCGCGCACCTCGACGCCACAACGGTGTTGTCACGCCAGATCGTGGAATTGGGCATTTACCCTGCCGTAGACCCGCTGGATTCAACGAGCCGAATCCTGGATCCGCGAGTACTGGGCGAGGAGCATTACCGTGTGGCCCGCGGCGTGCAGGAAATTCTGCAGCGCTACAAAGATCTGCAGGATATCATTGCGATTTTGGGCATGGACGAGCTCTCGGAAGAGGACAAGCTGACGGTGAACCGGGCGCGGCGTATCCAACGTTTTCTGTCGCAGCCTAACTTTGTGGCGGAGCAGTTTACGGGCATGCCGGGCAAATACGTAACGCTGAGCGACACGATCCGGAGCTTCGCGGAAATCCTGGCCGGTGAGCACGACCAATTGCCGGAAAATGCGTTCATGTATTGCGGGGCCATCGAGGATGCGCTCGATCGGGCCAAGAAGATGGGAGCAGCGTAGCCGTGGCCGACGAGGAAAACGTCGTTTCCACAATCCAGGTGGAGATTACCGCTCCGGAGCGGATGCCCGTGCAGCTCGAAGCCAAGGAAGTCACGGTTCCGGGTGGCGAGGGGGTATTTACGGTGTTACCCGGCCATACCCCGATGCTTTCCACGTTAGGGGTGGGGGTATTGATTGCGTGGGAAGCGAATGGAGAGGCTCGTTTTTTCGCAATTAACGGTGGCTTTGTCGAGGTGCTGAACAACCGTGTCGTCATCCTTGCGACCACGGTCGAAGGGGAAGAGGAACTCGATGAGGAGCGCGCCCGGGCCGCTGTCACCCAGGTGCGTTACAATGTCCCCTTCTACAACATTCCGTGGAGTTGGCGGAAAGGCATCTATAATC
>JAWODE010000482.1:0-3275 GCA_046483455.1 Candidatus Hydrogenedentota bacterium
ATTCTAAAAGAGGTGTTTGTAGGGGCTTATACGAGACGCCTTGGCATGTGATCTGGAGTTGTACGGGAGGGCCTGCCTCGAGAATTCTTGTTTTTTTGTCCGGTGTGGGACCGGCGCCCTCGCCGGTCAGTATCACAAGGAGCGCGGACGTATCCGTCCGCGGTGGTCTTATGGACGGGCTGGACAGCCCGTCCTCCGTTGCCGGAGTGGAGACCACACGCGGGCCCGCGTGGTCGGAAGAGTGTCGCGGTCGGAAACCGCGACACAGCGCGGGACAGCCCGTCCTCCGTTGCTCAAGGGTGAGCGACGGACGGCTCCGACGGGAAAAAGCTTCAGTCCTACCCTGAATACCAATACCATTGCACTTAGAATATGAATCCCGGCTGCTGATTCTTTACATCTTCACGTTTGGTGAAATATGGAACAACCATTCCGTCCAAAGCTATATGGTCTTATGCACGGGGGTAGTGAGTGTAAACATAGGTCTTCTCGCGGGGGCTCTTTCAACAGAGTAGCTGAGGATTTTCCCGAAATCTCTAAGCTTCTCCTTGCGCTATCATTTCTTTCCTTTCTTCTCTCGGCAATTCCACCAGCCGCCCGAGGGCGATGTGGGCCATTTTGTAGAGGACGATGGCGCTCAGGAACGGGAAAAAGAGTAATTCAAAGAACAACAGCGCGGCGTATTGCACGAACATGAGCAGGCTTTCGTTGAGGAGGTCGGTGAGGGATTTAGTGGTGCGTATAAGGCCGTGTTTCAGCTGGTCAAGGCTTTCGCCGGGGTTCATGAGCGACAGTTTTTCGCGGAGCATGTTGAACTCGAGTTTGGTGCGTTCAAATTGTTTGACGACGGTGAAGATTTGTGCGCGGTTTTTGTCTTTGAGCGGTTCGATATAGATGTTGCCGAAAAGGTCCGTCGCGAGAAGCGACAGGGGGACGATGTATGCCACGAGAGCTCCCAGCGCCACAAAACGCAGGCCGATGCGGTTAAGAGTGCGCTTGCGTTTAGGCCAGAGGGCCGCAGCGGACCAGAGGACGAGTCCCACGCCGATGATCTTGATGCCTACCGCGAGGAATCCCGTTTCGAGCAGCATTTTGTAAAACGCGAGAATGGTGAGCCCGTAGAGCAGGACTTTCCAGACATAATCGACGTAATCGTAGACCGATTGCACGAGGTCGCCGAGCTCTATGTCGAACCCGACGCCGATAGAGCTGCCTTCGATGACCGCTATGCCCGCCTTCACCGTCGATACGGCCAGAAAAACCCGGGCGTTCTTCTGCAGGGCATCATCAATCGAAGTGGCCGCGGAATCGTTTAGCCGGTCGTAGCCGGTCAGATACTGGACCTGCTGCGTCAGCACGAGGCATGCCACGCCGATAAGGAGAAGGCCCGCCGTGCAAGCCCAGCGGGCTTCGGGCCGTTTTGTCCATGTTTTTATATGCTCAAATTGTTCGCGCATCTGCGTTCTCCCCCGCGTTGGTTTACAACCACCCTCCTAAGACGTGGGCTCACCCCTAATCCGTAATTCCACAAGAGCGAAGGAGGATGCCCACGGCATTCCACCGATCATCGGGTCTGTCATATTAGGGGTCGCCTACACCTTGGGCGCGCAAGTCCTGCGTCCTACCGTCAATAATCCGGATAATGGCAGATAGGATAACCCGTCTTCCATTGCCGGAGTGGTCCGTGGGCGTATGGTCTACGTCCAGCTTTTTCGTCCATTGGTATCATCCGTGGTTAGCAATCCGGTTCGTGTTGCCTGTTCCATGCGACTTCACCCACCTTATTATTCGGAATCGAGCGATTTGGTTCATTTTTTCTTGAACGAAAAGGTGAAGAGTGTGTCTAAAATCTGTATCCTGTATGCTTTGCAGCGTTCACAACCCATGGAGAGACTTATGACCGACATACGCGTCCGTATTGCGCCTTCGCCGACAGGGTTTTTGCATATTGGCACCGCGAAAACGGCGCTTTTTAATTGGCTGTTCGCCCGCAAGTACAACGGCACGTTTATCTTGCGTCTCGAAGATACCGACGTCGAGCGCAGCACGGAGGAATTCGCTCAAGCTATGTGCGAGGGATTTCACTGGCTGGGTATCGACTGGGACGAAGGCCCGGATTTTGGTGACGTGCCGCAGAAGGGCGATTTGGGTCCGTACCGCCAATCGCAGCGCCGCGAACTCCACCGTCGGGAGGCCTTTCGCCTGCTCGAAGAGGGCAAAGCCTACAAATGCTTCTGCACCAAGGAAGAACTCGAGGAGATGCGCGAACAGGCCCGCCGCGAGAAACGCCCGCCTCGTTATAACGGCAAATGGCGCGACGCGACGCCCGACCAGGTGGCCGCCATGGGCGATGCGCCGTATGCTATCCGCTTCAAGGTGGCCGATGGCGAAACCGTCATCCATGACCTCGTCCAAGGCGAAGTACGCACCAACAACAGAGAATACGACGATTTCGTTATCCTGAAACCCAACGGTGACCCCATTTTCCATTTGGCGGTTGTGGTCGATGACGGCATGATGAAGGTGAGCCATGTTATTCGTGGCGACGACCATCTCACCAATGCCGCCCGTCACGTCATGCTGTTCCAGGCGCTGGGATACGACCTGCCTGAATTCGCCCATTTGCCCATGGTGCTTGATGAGAACGGCAAAAAGTTCAGCAAGCGCCTTCACGGTGCCAATGTGCTCGATTGGCGCGATGACGGGTATCTGCCGGAAGCGCTTATCAACTATGTCGTACTGCTCGGCTGGACTCCCGAAGAGGAAGGCCGCGAACTCTTCACGCGCGACGAATTGGTCGAGCATTTCAGTGTCGAGCGGCTGGGGGCGTCGCCCGCGAAATTCGACCGCAAGAAGCTGCAATGGCTCAATGGACAGCACATCCGCCGTCTTACTACAGAAGAATTGCGCGACCGCGTCGTGTCGATTCTCGAAAAGGCCGGCTTCGATACCAGCACGAAATCCGAGGCTTGGCTCACTAAAATGACCGAAATCTGCCAGACAAAAATCCCTACCCTTAACGATGTTGTGCCTTACACCGACTTTTTCTTCGTGGAACCCACCGAATACGAAGAAAAGGCCGTCAAGAAGCGGTGGCGGAAAGAAGGCGGAAGCCTGTGCTAATGTGATACTCGAAATACCGGAAACAAAAGTAAGTATTGCAACTCTGGCTGTGGCATGATAATTTAAAATTAACTTTGTGAATAGGGTAAATCTTCATAAATTCGCAACAATTTAAACCATTAAAATTTTAGATTATGTTTTCAGGAATTGTT
>JAWODE010000620.1:0-2952 GCA_046483455.1 Candidatus Hydrogenedentota bacterium
ACACGGTCTCGGGTTGCGCAGGTGAAGTGCATATCCTCGCGAACGTTCGAGATGGTAGCATACCCCCTCGGGCAAACCAAGGGAAACGGCCTTTCGGGCGAGCCCAACTGGACCCAAAATCCGCTGCCAAGACGGCCGACGCGCCCCTGGCTTGCACGGAACGAACGGGCACGGTACCGTAGGGGAGGACAGGGCGGCCCTGCATTGTGCCGAATGACCTTAATCTCGACAAGACATAAGGAGCGAGTGGTGCGAAACGATGGTACGACCAAGATTGGACGCAGAGCTTTTTTGCAAAACCTGAGCGCGTGGGGGACTGCGGCCGCTTTGGGGGCACTTTTGCCCAAGCGGAGTTCTGGGGGCGAGACGAAACCTTCCGAACGACCGCCGGACATTGTCTATATTGTTGCCGACGACATGGGGTGGGCCGATATTGGTTATCACGGTTCAGAAATTCAGACGCCCAACCTTGATGCCCTAGCGCGTTCGGGCGTCCGTTTTGATCACCACTATGTTGCACCTACGTGTACGCCGACCCGCGTGGGGCTTACGACGGGCAAGTATCCGAGCCGGTATGGCGTGGTTTCACCGGCGTATGGCGACATTTTTGATGACGACACGGTAACGCTGGCGGCTGCGCTCAGCAATTGCGGGTACCATACGGCGATCTCGGGCAAATGGCACATGGGCTCCCCACCGGACTGCGTGCCCCGCAAATACGGGTTCGACTCTTCGTATGGTTATTTTCATGGCCAAATTGACCCCTATACCCATCTCTACAAGACCGGCGAGGCCTGCTGGCACCGCAACGATGAACTGCTCGAGGAGAAGGGGCACGCTACGGATCTCATTACGGACGAAGCCGTGCGGGTAATCGAAGAAACCGACGAAGCCCCGCTTTTCCTCTACGTCGCTTACAGTGTGCCTCACTATCCTCTAGATGAGCCGGATCCGTGGGTAGACCTTTACGCGAACCGCTTCGATTCGGAGTCGCGCCGATGGTTTGCGGCCAGCATTACCCACATGGATGCCGCTATCGGGCGCATCATCGAAGCTCTGGAACGCACGGGAAAACGCGAACGCACCCTCGTTGTTTTTACCAGCGACAACGGTGGTCAGAAATCCTGGCATAACGCCAAGCAATACCACGGCAGGTACGCCGACAAGGCCCACGAGGTGTTGGGCGACAACCGGCCTCTCCGTGGATGGAAAGGGGACCTGTACGAGGGTGGGATACGCGTTCCCGCTCTTGCCAACTGGCCGAGGGTGTTGAAGCCGCATATTGTTTCGGAACCCATCCACATTGTGGATTGGATGCCGACGTTATGCGCATTGGCCGGGTATGTCCCGGAACCTCGCCCTACTTGGGATGGCTTAGACGTCTGGCCCTTGATTGTCGGCCGTAAAGCTTCCCTTGGCGCCCGCACCATGTACTGGAAGACGCCCAAGGCTTACGCGGTTCGTCAAGGCGCGATGAAATTGATTCTCGACGACCAATTCGGCAAGCCTGAATTGTTCAATATCGAGGAAGACCCTTACGAGAAGCACGATCTGGCTGCCGAAAGACCGGAAGTGGTTCAAAAGCTGCGCAAACTCTTGCAGAGCATTGCCGCGGATGACCGATCACGTTGAAGTAAGTGCTGAGAAGAAGGTGCGACGGCCGCCAGCCTAATTGTCCGCCGCCTTTTTGAATTGCCCATTTCGGGTGAAATCCAGAACGTCCAATAACGCGCCGACCTCGGGTTCGCATCCCAAGCAATCGAAGAATTGGACGCACCCCGCGCAAACGTGCGGATTCTCCATCAAGAGGGCATATTCCTGTTTTGGATGGTGCGTCGCAAACAGGCAACCGTCTTTGCCCGCATGAAGGAAATCGTCCGAGCGAAGCAGGGGATTTAGGGCCAGCGCCCGATACTGCAGCAGGCCCAGAGCGCCGCACAAGAGGAAATAAGACGTGCGGTTAATCCCTGCATAGCGCGAAATGCCCTCGCTTTGCCATGCCGAGACCGCAACTCCCGATTCCCGCAACGAAAACAGGCTGTCTTCGTGATCGTGGGTAACGTACAATGTAAGCGCTTTCCATGAATGCGTGAGCGAGAAGACATAGCGAGTCTGCGCCTGCGCCGCTATATCGGGAATCTGTTGAACCTCGGGGTCACGGCCCAAGACGTGGACTTGTAAGGAGGCTTTTTTTTCCGACGCCCTCGATTTTCCGAAGCCCGTAGTCATTCTTCCTTGTGACTTCCTGCCCTCGGCTCGAATTCCTTTTCGTAGATCCTGTTCTCTTTAGAAGTATTAGAAGATTTCAGAGGTGGATTCATCAATCGGGTGGTAGCGGCATTTTAGGTGGGGAGGCTCCCCATAATTTTGTAAGGTTTTTGCCGAGGGGAACTTTTTCGAGGCATGCTGCTAAATATGCAAAATAAGCTGATATCTGCCTATGTAGGCATATCATGCAAGAGAACGCTTAATCGCCCATTCCACGCTGGTTTGCACAAGCTCGGCGCCGGTTTCGAGGTGCAATTTCTCTTTAATGCGAGCCCGGTAGGTTTCCACGGTTTTGACACTTATATTCAGCCGTTCGCCGATCTGCCGGGTCGAGACCCCCTGTCCGATCAATTCAAAGACCTCGAGTTCCCGGTCCGTAAGGTGCTCGACGGGGGAAGTCTCGGTGGGCGCCTGATTCTGGGCGAAGCTCATGAGAATGCGCTCGTTTACTTGGTTGCTGACATAGATGCCGCCTTCGAGCACCCGCCGTATGGCCATTACGATGACTTCATCGGCCTCTTGTTTCATGACATAGCCGCGTGCTCCGGCACGCAGGGCGCGCTCAGCGTAAATTTGTTCATCATGCATCGAGACAACGAGGGACTTTGTTTCAGGCGCGAGGGTGGGGAGGAGTTTTAGCAACTCGAGCCCGTTGGCGTTTTTTAACACGATGTCGACAATCAC
>JAWODE010000639.1:0-8674 GCA_046483455.1 Candidatus Hydrogenedentota bacterium
TCAAAGCCGGTGAATACGAGAAAGCGAAATCCACCCTCGAGCGTCTGCGGCAGGAGTATCCGGATTACAAATTCCTTGCTTCCGCCGTCGAGGCGCTGGGCTTCATCGCCGAGCAAAACGAGAACTATGAGGCCGCGCTGAAGGCGTACAACGAAGTCAGCGAGAAATGGCCCCAGAGCTTCGCCGCTCGCCGGCAACCCTTGAACATCGCCCGCGTCTATGAGACCCAAGGCGATCTTGCCGCAGCGGTAGAGGCTTACGAGGACCAGGTTCAGCAGTTCCCGGATTACAGTGCGTCGCAAGAAGCCGAAGCAGCCCTCGCACGACTGCGCGGGTCGCATCCCGAGTTGTTCCCCGAGGAAGAACCGGCGGAATCAGAAACGGTGCCCACCGAAGAGAGCGCCGAAGCCGAGGAATCTCCTGAGGAAACCGGGTCCCCGTCCGGAGCGCCGGAAGAACCGGTCACCGAGGAAGAAAAGGAAGAATCAGCGCAAGAGGAGGACGTGTCTGCCGAAAAGGCGCCTGAAGTACAGGAATCGCCTGAGGAAGCCGAGGCTTCGTCGGCAGCAACCGGCGGCGAGGCGAAAAAAGAACTCCCGGATGTCTCTGCAACCCCTGATTTGACCATTCCCGATACCTCCAGCACCGAAGAAGAAGTACCGGGTGAAGAGAGTACACCGGCAGAGCCGCTGTCCCTGCAGATAGCGCCCCCGGAGGATAAGGCAGCAGATTCCGGACAATAAAGACGAATAGGTAAAGCAACGCGCCGGTTCTCCGGACATAGTCCCGAACCGGCGCGCTTGATGAGCGCGGCATTTGTTATTCGCTTGGCTCAGCGGTTTTTTGTTTCAACGCTTTCCGAATTTCAGCAGCGACCTTCTTGCCCAGGAACTCGGACCCCTCGTCGGTGAAGTGCACATTTTTCGGACGTTGGTGTTTGGCCAGTTCGGGCAGGACATGGGCGTAGAGGTCATTGATGATCACGTCATATTTTTTCATGATACGGGCGGCGATGTTGTTGTAGAGCACCTCGTCTCCTTGGATACGTCCCCCTGCGCCTTCAGGAACGGGCGTGGTCGAAGCCCAAATCAGCTTTGCGTTCGTTTGCTTCAAGCGCTTGACCAATTTCGTGAGATTCTCTTCGTAAGCCGTCGGCGGGATTTGGCGCGCTGCGTGAACATCCATCTTTCCGGCTTCGTCCAACCGTTTGAGATCATGGAGTCCCCAATTGAAGTGAATGATGTCCCATTTCCTTCCGCCCAACCACTGGTCGATGTTCTCGAGGCCACGCGAAGTCGGACCGCCGTTCACGGGGATGCGCAGAACATTGGCGATGCCTGCTAGCTCTTCGCGCACCGCCGGCGTGTATCCAATGGAAATAGAATCCCCGATGAGCAGGACCCGCGGAAGCGCAGGATTTTCCTCGACGAACGCAAATGCCTCCCTTTCGCGAAAATTCTTCGGAACTTGGTTTTCCCAAGCCAGCTGTTCGGGTGATTTCGCCGATTCCGCGGCTTCAGGGGCGGCCGTTTGCTCCCTCTCCCCAAACACGGCCGGGCTCAGGAAAACGGCCGACGATAACCAAACCACGGCAAACAGGCATCGTTGTGCGAACACGCAAGGCCTCCTCTCTTTACTCTGACGTTTCGCCATTTCCAGCACTACGTTAAAGCACAAAGACCGTGAAGGCAAGTGGCGGGAGAGGGTTGCCCGAGAACGCGTACCCGCGCCCTTGACCGGTTCACAACCGGCGAAATGTCAAACCGCAATGATAATGTCATCTTGCGTCCACATTGGAAATGTCCTCTCATTTTGTCTTCCACCAGGAGGGCGCAATGTCAGGATATTTGGAGATAAGCGAGAAGGAGCCGGAACGGAGGTCCATGTTTGACGCAGTGTTTTAAAATGGTTGCCGTGGAGTTGTTGAAGAAGTCCTTAAACCATTGAGATTGAGCGAAAAGTGGGGTGACCCGAGGGTTTGCGTAGCAAAGCGGGGTCTGTCCCGGCCGCTTTTCGCGTCTGCGATGGACGGCCCAGGTTTTCCAACAGCTCCACCGTCCTCCTTTATTGTCCACCTTTCCGGTGCGTCCTACTCTCCCGTCACCCGTGCGAAAGCAGGGGTCCCGTGTGCGTCCACGGGGCGCCTTTCGTAAGCCCTCTGGATTCCTGCTTGCGCAGGAATGACGGGGGGAACCGTTCCTCTTTCGTCTCGCACCGGCCCCCGGCGCAAATCCAAGAAAAGAGCACATCTCTAATGTGGTTTCACATTCACAACCGGCGAAATTGACACACGCGGCGCGTAACGCTAGTATTTTGGGAGAAAGTGGGTGTGCCCGGGGGAGGGTGCGAGCGTATTTCTTTATCCACTGTGTGGTGGGCGATGGCGCGCAGTATCGTCGGAAGGCGACTCGCGGGACGTGGCCCCCGCATCCAGTGATTCGTATACGGATTTGTGACGGAACGACACGCTCCGGTGGCCAATACCTGTCAAGGATTTACGATACATGAGCATTCATCCGACGGCGATTGTCGATCCCAAAGCCCAAGTGGCGCAAGATGCGGAAATTCAGCCCTTCAGCATCATTGGACCCCACGTGGTCATCGGGTCCGGTACCATCGTCGGTCCCCATTGTGTTATTGCGGGCCGGTCGGTTATTGGGGAAAACAACCATTTTTTCAGTGGCTGTCAAATCGGCGTCTTGTCGCAGGACCTCAAACACAAAGCCGGTCTCATCGGACGAACCGCGATCGGAGACAACAATGTGTTGCGCGAGCATGTGACGGTTAGCGCCAGCACCATGACCAGTTACGATGATGACCACCGCATGACATCCGTGGGCGATTCCTGCCTGCTAATGGCGTATGCCCATGTCGCCCATGACTGTCATGTGGGCGATTTCGTAGTCATGGCAAACTGTGCCTCGCTTTCGGGCCACGTCGACGTCGAGAACCGCGCCATCCTGGGGGGGCTGAGCGGTATTCACCAGGAGTGTGTGATCGGCACGATGGCCTTTGTCGGCGGGATGACGCGTGTCATAAAAGACGTGCCGCCGTATATGATTGTCGAGGGCAATCCAGGCCGGTGTCATGGGCCCAATTCGGTCGGTTTGCGGCGGGGCGGCCTTGATGTCGAGGCGCGCCAACGGATCAAACAGATGTATAAGATCATGTTTCGGTCCGATCTCAATACCACGCAAGCGCTCCATGAGATCGAGGCTACCGTCGAGGAGAGCGAGGAGCGCAATCATTTCATCGATTTTGTGCGCAAATCCCTTCGGGGAATCACGAAGTAGTCTTCCGGTGTAACCCGCGGACGCGTTGACCAGCAATTCGCCGCGCCCGTCCGCCAAAAAGGATTCATATGTCTTTCATTCGTGTTGCCGTTATTGGAGTAGGGCACCTCGGGTATCATCATGCACGGAATTATGCCGCGCTCGACGGCGTCGAGCTCGTGGGGGTCGTAGATGCCGACGAGACGAAGGGCGTCAAAACGGCCGGCGATTTTAATGTGCGCCATTTTCGCGATGTGGAGGACGTTCTCGGCGTCGGCATAGACGCGGCCAGCGTGGTCGTGCCCACGACGCTTCACCACGAAATGACGCTGCGTCTGATCGAGGCGGGCGTCGACGCCCTTGTCGAAAAACCGATCGCGGAGGATGTCGCCCAGGCCGCGGAGATGGTGGCGGCTGCCGAAGCCGCGGGACGCATTCTGCAAGTCGGGCACATCGAGCGCTTCAATGGGGCCGTCCGTGCGCTCTTCGACGCCGTCGACAAACCGCGTTTTATCGAATGCCACCGCCTGAGCCCTTATCCCAACCGCGGCCACGATGTCAGCGTGGTATTGGACCTGATGATCCACGATTTGGAGATCGTCCGCGCCATGGATGGAACCGAGCCGGTGTCTCTCGATGGGGTGGGCGTGCCGGTGTTTTCGAAACACGAGGATATCGCGAATGCCCGAATTCGCTTCGCCTCAGGGTGCGTGGCCAATTTAACTTGTAGCCGCGTTTCCCTCGACCGCATGCGCAAAATCCGCGTGTTCTCGCCGGCTATGTACGCCTCGACGGATTACTCGGCTGAAGAGGTGCTGCTTTATCGCAAACTGCGGGGCGACTTGGCTCCGGGTCAGAATCCCATGGACCTCATATCGGTGGAATCGCTTCCCGTTCACCATGAGGAGCCCTTGCGCCTTGAACTTGCTTCTTTTATCACTTCGGTACGCGAGCGCACCCGGCCGGTGGTGAATGGTGAGGACGCCCTCAAGGCACTCGAGTTGGCTCAGCAAATCATCGACAGCATTCGGGAGACTTCGTGAAACGGATTTTCTTCGCAGCCGGCGAATCGTCCGGAGACATTCACGGCGCCAACCTTATTCGGGCGCTACGTGAGCTGGCGCCGGAGGTCCAGTGCGAAGGACTGGGCGGCCGTCATATGGCGGCCGCCGGCATGGACCTTTACTACGACCTGGCCGAGCATGCGATGATGGGGTTTACGGAAGTCCTCAAATCGCTCGGGATGGTTCGCCGGATATTTCGAGAAAGCGTAACCCGGCTCGAAAAAAACCGTCCGGATGCCTTGGTGTTGATCGATTATCCCGGGTTCAATCTGCGGCTGGCGCGCAAGGCGCACAAGCTGAACATCCCCATCATCTATTACATCAGCCCGCAAGTATGGGCCTGGAAACGCCGGCGGATTCGCACCATTGCCCACCTGGTGCGCAAGATGCTTGTAATTCTCCCGTTCGAAGCGGCATTGTATGAGGAGGCGGGCGTTGATTGCACTCACGTGGGGCACCCCTTGCTCGATCACATTCCGACGGTGAAGGTGGATGGGAGCTTACGCGACAAGTTCGTGATTGGGTTGTTGCCGGGAAGCCGCCGGCAGGAAATAGAACGCCTGCTGCCTGTGATGCTCGACGTTGCGCGGGATATCCGGCAGCGGCACCCGGAGGCCTACTTTGTGTCGCCGTGCGTCGATGCCGAGCGGGAAACGCAAATTCGCGCGATCGCAGGGGATTTCCCGCTCCATACGCTGGTTGGAAAGACGTATGAGGTGCTCGATACGGCCCGGTTCTGCATGGTAGCTTCGGGTACCGCCACCGTCGAGACGGCCCTTTTTGGCGTGCCGTTCATCATTCTGTACAGGGTGACGAGCCCGACGTATTGGATTGCCAGGGCGCTCGTGCGTGTCGACCATATCGGCATGGTGAACATCCTGGCCAATAAGCGCGTTGTGCCGGAGTTTGTGCAAGGCGAAGCGACCCGCGCGCGCATGGCGCCGACAGCGCTCGAATTGCTCGAGGACACGCCGGCCCGGCGCCAAATGATCGAGGACTTGGCGGCGGTGCGGGCAAAGCTGGGCGGGAGCGGCGCTTCGAGACGCGCCGCCGTGGAAATTCTCAACGTCCTTTCGGAGAAAGACGATGGCTGAAAAACTTTTCCTCATCGACGGCAGCGCTTTCGCATACCGTTCCTTTTTTGCCATCCGCGGATTGACGGACTCGCGCGGCCGCCCCACCAACGCCGTATTTGGGTTCGCGCGTATGCTCGCCAAGCTTCTCCGGGAACACGAGCCGGCCTACATTGCGGTAGCGTTTGATGCGCGAGGCAAAACATTTCGCAACGAGTTGTACGACGCGTACAAAGCCAATCGCCCGGAAATCCCCGAAGACCTGGCCGCCCAACTTCCCCTCATCGATCAAGTCGTCGAAGCGTTTTCCCTGCCGCTTCTGCGGGTGCCGGGTGTCGAAGCCGATGATGTGATGGGCACGCTGGCGCGAACCGCCGGCGCAGCGGGCGTAAAAACGGTCCTCGTCACCGGTGATAAGGACATGCTCCAGATCGTTGACGAGCATGTCCTGCTCTACGACCCGAACAAGGATGCCGACAAGGCATGGACCGGCATCGAGCAGGTCCGCGAGCGTTTCGGGGTCGACCCTGCCCATGTGACGGACGCCATGGCCTTGATAGGCGATGCTTCCGACAATGTCCCCGGGGTTACAAAGGTCGGTCCCGTAGCGGCGAGAAAACTCCTCTCGCAATACAAGACCCTCGAGGGTATTTACGAGCACCTTGGCGAAATTAAGGGCAAACAGCGCGAATATCTCGAAAAAGACCGCTCCCAGGCGTTCTTGAGCCGGAAACTGGTAACCATCGACACCAATGTGCCCATCGAGGTGAGCCTCGACGATCTCCGGCGGCGACCCCTTGACCGTGAAAAGCTCATCGACGTCTTCTCCGAATTGGACCTGCATTCGCTCGTCGAAGAATTTATGCCCGATGCCGCGGAACAGGCTGAAAAAGAGGATTACACCGCCGTTTCGGACGAGCCCGCGCTTGAATCCGTGGTTGCGGAAATGCGCCAGGCCGGCAGGTTCGCGGTGGACACGGAAACCACTTCGACAAACCCGATGCGGGCCGAATTGGTGGGCATTTCCCTCTGCTGTACGGCGGGCAAAGCTTATTACGTGCCCGTAGGGCACCGCGTGGCTGGTGCAGACGGCGAGTTGGAAGGCCTTGAGGCTCCCGGTTCCCTCAAGCAAATGGACCGTGCAACCGCCCTCGAGGGCCTTCGAGACCTTCTCCTAGATGAGTCCATCCGGAAAATCGGCCATAACATCAAATACGACCTCGAGGTGCTCGCGCGCGCCGGAATCACTCTGAGGGGTATTGCCCTTGATACTATGGTCGCATCATATTTGACAGACCCCTCTCGCCTGAGGCATAATTTAAGTGATGTAAGTCTCCACTACCTCAAGCGCAAGACGATTCCCATTACCGATGTGATCGGTAAAGGGTCTAAGCAAATTACCTTCGATAGAGTTCCCATCGACAAGGCATGCCGGTATGCATGCGAAGATGCGGATGTAACGTGGCGGCTTGGGGAGCTATTGGGCGCGCAGTTGCGCGAGCAGGGACTCGAGGCGCTTTTTCAGGATGTAGAGCTCCCGCTCATTGGCGTTCTGGCCCGAATGGAGCAGGCCGGTATTGCCATTGATGAAGACCTCTTTCGCTCATTGGGGGCAGAGGTGCGGGAGCGGTTGGCGGCACTCGAGGAGGAGATTTTTGCACTGGCAGGGGAGCCCTTCGTACTCAACTCCCCCAAACAACTCCAGCACATCCTGTTCGAGAAGCTTGGCCTGCCGCCTATGCGGCGCACGAAAACCGGTTATTCAACGGATGTCGAAGTTCTCGAGCAATTGGGGCGGGAGCACGAGCTTCCCCGGAAAATGCTCGAGTATCGGGTGCTCGAAAAGCTTCGGGGCACATATATAGAAACGCTTCCCAAATTGGTGAATCCCGATACCGGGAGGATTCATACGTCGTTCAATCAGACCGTGGCCGCCACGGGGCGGCTCTCGAGCAGCGACCCGAATCTTCAAAACATACCGGTACGGACGGACATGGGCAGGCGCATTCGGCAGGGTTTTATTGCGGGAGCGCCGGAAATGAAGCTCATTTCCGCCGACTATTCGCAAGTTGAATTACGTATTCTGGCGCACCTTTCGCAAGACCCGGCATTGCAGGAGGCCTTCGAACGGGGCGCCGACATTCACAGCGACACCGCGGGCCGCATTTTCGGCGTGATGCCCGAACTCGTGACTCCCGAAATGCGGCGCCAGGCGAAAGCGGTGAATTTCGGGGTGGTCTACGGCATCAGCGCGTTCGGGCTCTCGAAGAATCTGGGCATTCCCCGTTCGGAAGCCGCCCAGTTCATCGAAAATTATTTCGCCCAGTATCCCGGTGTCGGCACATGGATTGACCGTACCCTCGAAGAGGCCCGTGAAACCGGCTATGTGATGACGCTGCTGCAGCGTCGGCGGCCGGTGCCCGAATTGAACAGCACCAACAACACAGCGCGCCGGGCCGCGGAACGCGTGGCCATTAATACGCCGGTTCAAGGTAGCGCGGCGGACATTATCAAGCTGGCGATGGTCCGCTTGGACCAAGCCCTTGAGGGCAGCCGCTCGCGGATGCTGGTGCAGGTGCACGATGAATTGCTTGTCGAGAGTCCTGCCGCGGAGGCGGAAGAAACAGCGGGAATTATCAAGCGGATTATGGAAGAGGCGCTGCCCCTGGTAGTGCCTCTCAAGGTGGATATAGGCATAGGAGACAATTGGGCGGAGATCCATTAGTTCCCATTCAACATCCCTCGATGGGACGCAGTAAGCGCGACCTCGAAACACCGCGCAAATCTAGCGGGATGTCGAGGTAGCGAAAGGAAGATGCATGGCTGAAGAGACCAAAACCGAAAAAGGCCGTTCGAAAGCAAAGAGTCGCGCGCCACGAAAAAGCGGAGCCCGTTCCGGAAACCGATCGCGCAACAATGCCCGCAAGAACAATTCTGAGTCGCCTCAGGAAGTCAAGGGACAGAACGCGGCCAGCAAGCAGGATGATGCAAATAATGATGGCCGGTCCGACACCATCGAACACTCCGAGCGCGAGATTTCGATCCGTGAACTCAAGCAGATGACCATGCCCGAACTCACGGAAACCGCGCGGAAACTCAATGTCGAAGGATACAGCGGTCTTAAAAAACAGGACCTCATCTTCAAAATCCTGCAGCAGGGTATCGAGGCGGCCGGGTCGATTTATGGTGAAGGCACGTTGGAAATCTTGCCGGACGGCTTCGGTTTTCTACGCTCAAGCGATTATTCGTATCTCCCCGGGCCGGA
>JAWODE010000014.1:0-6599 GCA_046483455.1 Candidatus Hydrogenedentota bacterium
CTCTGTAGCGCAAATGCAAAAGAGGGCGCGACACGCCCCGGTTTGCCGCGGAATCCGCGTGGTCAGTCCCTGTTTTTCGCTTCGTTCAACTGATTCAAGGTGTTTTTTAACAGCTCCACTCTCCCCCACTTTCGTTCATTATGGCGAAGCGTGCCACGCAAGACAATATCAAGCCGACAATCAATCCAGAGGCGTACCGTCCTGGGTCCACAGAGAAAGGTTATTGGGAACCTCCTCTTTGCGCGGAAACAGAAGGGTTCCCGCGAGGTACCCGACCATAAACATGATTACGTTTCCGATGATTCCCACGTAGTATGTTTCGATCGCCACCAGCATCGGGGGCCAGTTAACCCATTCCAGTTTAATCGTTGCCATCCACCCCGTGAAAAGCACCGTACAGGCGATACCGGTAAATGCAGCTTTCCCGTTACAGCGGACGGTCAGGAAACCAAGCAGATACAACGCGGCAAGTCCCCCAGCCATCATAGCGGCCATCTGGGTACTCGTGTCCTGCAACGTCTTGGTTTCCACCCAAGTTAAAATAAGCGCCCCGACAATCATGATGATGCCCTGCGCTGCCCCAATGAGCTTAGCGACAATGACGTAATGCTTATCGTCGCGGTCCGTCACGAGGTGTCGGCGGTACACGTCCACAATGCTGACCGCACACACGCCGTTGATACTGGAAGAGATAGAGGACATGGCAGCGGACAAGACAGCGGCGATGACCAAACCCGTGACGCCGACGGGAAGCCTGTTGATCACGAAAAACGGCAAAATACCTTCCGCTTTCGCCTCGTTGGCGCCCGCAAGCATGTCTATCGCCTCGGGTTGAGGGAAGTTTTGGTAAAACACATACAACGCCGTGCCGAGAAACATGAACAAGGCCCATGTCGGCACGCTGAACCAGCAACACGTCCACATAGCAATGCGCGCGTGCCGGGGACTTCGCGACGCGCAATATCGTTGAATTACGTTTTGGTTCCCCGAGTATTCGTAAATCCAGTTGCCCATCCCAATCAACAGCATCATGAGTACCGTCTTGTTAACAAGGCTGAAGCCCCACGGGACAGGAACAAGACGCCCATCTTCTTGCAACTCGGCAAAAGCGAACTTACCATCGCGTATTCCCACCCGAACAATTTCGAAAATTCCTTCGACCGGTCCACCTAAGTAACAGGCCACCACAATAACGCACACCACCCCTCCGAACCACAAGACCATCGCTTGTATGAAATCCGTCCAGATGACCGCGGTAATGCCTCCCAAAACCGTATAGAATGACGTAATCACGCCACCAATCAAGACGCTCATCCAGGGCTCGAGGCCGGTGACTTGCTCGACCAACTGCGATACGAGATATAGGATCAAGCTGATACGGACCACTTGACCAAAAATAAACACACACGCAGCATACAGCCGCACCTTCGGGCCAAAGCGTCCTTCGAGATACTCGTACGCTGAGGTGATGTTGCCGCGGCGAAAGAACGGCAAAAAGAGGTGGGACGCCATGAGCACCACCACCGGCAGCGCAAAGTTGGGAAGCATGCGCAGCCATGCTGTCTTGTATGCATCCGCGGGATACGCTAGGAAGGTGAGCGAGCTAATCGATGTAGCAAACATCGAGAACCCCACCAGCCAGCCCGAAAAGGCGCGATTCCCAAGAAAATATCCTTCCGTCGTTGTTCCCCGCCGCATAAACAGCGGTCCCATCGCAGCCATCAACGCGAAATAGACCCCCAGAACGGCTACATCAATCCATGGCATTTCCATAAGATTTCCCCACAAACGTCGTGCGTCCCTCAGATGCAGACAGCACGCTACCACGAGTACCAAAACCGATCAAGCCTGTGAGATGGTAACCGATGGCAGGTTCCTGGAGCAAAGCAGCGCCATACCAGCGTTGACCCCCGCCCGAAAGACCTCTATTGTAAAGATACCGTCGGCAGAAGAGGAAGATTCTTATGTTCAAAAAAACTTTTGTTTATCTATGTATATGCATTGTGCTTACTACGCAGGCTTTCGCGGGCCCGGCGGCCGAATCCAACGCGTTGATGACGTGGCTCGAAGCCGCGGGAATCCACATCGGCGAGGATATCGATAACGGGCCGGCGTTTGGACTCAGCATTGTCTCCGCGAAACAGGATTATCGCGAACCAGCGCCGGATATGTGCTGCCACACCTACACACCGCTACGCATTGGCGAAGAAACCTTCGAGAAAGGCATCGGCGCACATGCGAATGGCGAAATTATCGTTTCCCTCGACCGCAACTTCACGCGCTTTGTAGCCCAAGTAGGCATCGACAACAATGAGGACACTCGAGGCACACGCGGGTCGGCGCAGTTTATTGTCCGCGTGGACGGGGAAGAACGGTTCACTTCTCCTGTGTGTCGTGGCGGCGGTGCTCCGGTCCCAGTCGATGTGAAACTCGAGGGCGCTCAACGCCTTGAACTCATTGTCAATGACGCAGGGGATGGATATACCCACGATCAGGCGGATTGGGCTATCGCCGCCCTCGAGGGAAAGGATGGCGAAAGCGTGTACCTTTCGGATGCCTTGGTGCAAATGCGGGAAATGCCCTTCAGAGGCGCGCCCACCCATTTCTTCTACGACGGAAGTATCTGTTGGGAGCTTTTCGAGAGATGGAAACGCAGAGACGAGGAGATTCAAAGGGATGAGGAGAAAATATGCTATGAGACAACTTGGACCGAGCCTGGAACGGGTTTCGCGGCCACGTTGGCTGTTACGCGGTTCTCGAAACCAGAAGCCATCGAATTGCAATGGCGTTTTACCAATACCGGCTCGGCTCCAAGCGGTCTGATAACGGACCTCGCCAGTATATCCATACGCGCTTCGGGAGAAGAAAACGTCGCGACGCTTGTCTCCAGCACCGGCGGCACGACGGGCAATCTGCAGACACAACCGGGTTTCGAGATTCGTCGAACACCTCTCGGTAAGCGCGTTCTTAGCGTGACTGACGGCCGCTCGAGCAACGGCGATCTGCCCTTCTTTATGTTAACAGCGCTTCAAGAGGGCTGGGGCGTCGCTTGTGCCCTGGGATGGTCCGGCGCATGGCGTGCCGAGGCGGGGTTCGACAAGGCCACCAGCGCAGCCGTGCTGGACGCGGGCATGACACCGGTCCATTTCCGCCTTCCGGCGGATTCGAGCGTTTCCCTTCCCACGGCACTCCTGATTCCCTTCCGAGGAAACGAATCCGAAGGATCGAACCGACTGCGGCGCATCTTGCACGCGCATTACCAGGGTCGGATAAATGGTCAACCCGTCAAGCCGCCGGTGTCGTTCAGTTCCTGGTTCGTTTTTCATAACGATGTGAATGCCGACATGTTGAAGGAACTGGCCAATGAAGCGGCCCCGCTGGGTATCGAGTACTTTTGCCTCGATGCCGGCTGGTTCGACGGCGATTTTCCCCAAGGCGTAGGCAATTGGACCGTGAATCGCCAGAAGTTTCCCGACGGTGTAGAGGCCGTATCGAACCATGTTCACAAGTTAGGGATGAAGTTCGGCCTGTGGTTCGAGCCGGAGCGCGTTACGGCGGGCACCCGGTGGGCGCGCCAATACCCCCATCTGCTCTGCGGAGTTGTCACGCCCGAGGACGCCGCCGACGCGTCGACCGGAAAGCGTTACCTCCTCGACATGGCCAAGCCCGAGGCCCAAGAACTGGTGCTTGATATGATGGATACAACCATCCGCGAGGCCGGCGTGGACTGGATACGCTATGACTTCAACATCTCGCCGGGGCCTGTGTGGGATGCCATCGAAGCACCCGAGGAACAGGGACTTCATCAAATCCTCTATATCAACGGTCTATACGCCATGTTGGATGAATTGATGCGCCGGCATCCGAGCCTTCTCATCGAGCAGTGCTCCAGCGGCGGCCGCCGCATTGACCTCGAAACGATTCGCCGCGGTCATACGTTTTGGAAAAGCGACGATACCCGCGATCAGGCCCTGATGCGGTTCCACCAGACCGGCGGAAACTATTTTCTCCTCGGGGGCCATCTCAATACGAATTATTGCGACTTCAAGTCCACCAACGAGTTGCTGGGACTCTTCGGCGGCCCTCTGGGATTCGGCGCGAATTTCCGCGCCCTCGATGCCGAGGCCAAAGAGGCTATCCGTAAAACAATAGCCGCCTACAAGAATGTCCGGCACTTCCTGAATCTTGATTACTACCCCCTCTTCCCGCAAACACGCCAGGAGACCGACTGGGTGGGTTGGCAATTTCACGATCCCGAGGCTCGAGCAGGGTATTTCATAACCTTTCGGCCGGAACCCTCGCGATACGGCACGGCCCAGGTTCGTTTGCGCGGCCTCGAACCCGACGCTACGTATCGGCTGAGAAACCTAATGAGCGGCGAAGAACAAACGGCAACGGGCGTGGAACTGGCGAAAACATTTGAACTGAAGCTGGCGCCCGGCGCGGCACAGGTCTGGGAATTCTCCGCTCAATAACGAGGCGGCTTGAATCTGCTTGCCCCTCTGATTATAAACTGGAGTAAAGAAAAACGGTGCAAAACTGGGGAGGCCTTACCATGGAAAACCTCAAACTTGGGTTTATCGGAGCAGGATTTATCGCGCATTTTCAGGCGGAAGCGTTACTGGCCGTTCGCGGAGCGGACGTGGCAGGCGTGCATGCCCTGAAGGGCGCGGAAGAATTCGCCGCATTGGCAAAGAAAACCAAAATCGGCGAATGCAACGTTTATCCAAACGTCGCGGAATTATGCAAGAACGTGGATGTGGTGGCGCTGTTTGCGCCGAACTACGTCCGCATCGAGTTAATGGAGCAAATCGTTGACGCCGTAAAGGCGGGGGCCGAACTCAAAGGCCTGATTTGTGAGAAGCCTCTCGGCCGCACGGTCGCTGAAGCCAAAAAGCTGGTGGAACTGGTCAAAGAGACGGGACTGCCCAATGCGTATTTTGAAAACCAGTTGCACATGAAGTCGGTTCAGAAAGCCCTTAAGCAACTCGAACCCGAGCGCAAATCCATGGGCGAATTAACTCTCGCCCGTTGCGCGGAAGAGCACAGCGGTCCGCACGAAGGCTGGTTCTGGGACCCTACCCGCCAGGGAGGCGGCGTGTTATCGGACATGGGCTGCCACAGCATCGCCGTGGCGTGGCACATGCTCACCCCGGTCGGCAAGCCCATGACCTTCATGGAACCCATCTCGGTTACGGCGGATGTGGCCCTGCTGAAGTGGGGACAGGAAAAATACCGCAAGCAACTTTTGGACAGCATGGGGGTGGATTATGGCAAGACCCCCGCTGAAGACTTCGCGACGGGCACCGTCACCTTCCGCAATCCCGATACCGGCCAGTTGGTGAAAGGCCAGTTTACCAATTCGTGGATGTACGACAAACAGGGGCTCCGGTTGCTCATGGACGGCCTCGGACCGGGCTATACGTTCGAGGTAAATACGTTGCGGTCGCCTCTCGAGGTCTTCATCGGCGACGAGGCCGCCGAAGCGGTGGCTGATGCCGAAAGCGCCCTCGAGAAAGCCACGGCTTCGCGCGGCCTGCTAGCCGTTCAACCCAACGAGGCCGATCTTTATGGGTATGTCGACGAGATGGTAGATGCCGTGGCAGGGTTCACCGAGGGGCGGAAACCCTTGGCAACGTGGGAGGATGGCCTCGAGATTACCAAGCTGGTGCAGGCCGCATACATGGCCGCCGAACGCGGTGAAACCCTCGATCTGACGGACGGCAACATGCAGGAAAAACTCGAGGGCTACACTTCGCTTATCGCCCAGGGCAAGGGCGGTGAAGTATTGCTGTAAAAATAGTCGATTGGCGCGGTAGCGGGGTGGAGACCACGCCACAGCCTGAGTATCCTTTTCACTCAATAGGACCTATAAGCCGTATATGTCTTATAGGTCCTATTCTTTTGCCCCGGCTTTGTGAAACCCTACACTTCGACATCCGGCTCTTTGGCCAGCAAAAGCCGCCAGGCTTTGATAAGCCACGCCGTTGCGCCAAGGGCGACGATCGTCATGATAGTCGCCAACAGAAACTTGCCGTATATCCAGTACCCCGTGGCGAACAACGCGCCGTATATGGCCACACAGCCAAGCACCATGCACAAGATACCCTGGGGAACGCGCCAGCCCGCGCCATCGCCAAAAGTCTCGCCGGAAGCTTTTGCCTCATCAACGACGGACTTCCACCCCGGCCCTCCGGCCTTGACCAGTTTGCAGAAGCTTACCAGGGTCTCCTTGTTGGCCGGACGGGTCAAATAGGTCACGATGAGCCAGGCGGTGGTTGTGATGGCAATGCCGCTGCATAAACGCAGCCAATAGGGCAACTGCTCGAATCCCAACACTTGAACATGCACGAACTGGAAATAGACCGCCACAAGAAACGACACAACCATGGCGGTTAATTCGCTGAAAGCATTAATACGCCACCAGAACCACCGGAGAATAAATATCAATCCGGTACCCGCGCCGATTTGCAGCATGATCTCGAAATTTTGAAGCGCGTTGCGCAGCACCAGAGCCAGCGCCCCGGCAATGATCATCAAGAGCACCGTGCACACACGGCCAACCCGCACCAGTTCCTTCTCGGAGCTCTCGGGCCGGA
>JAWODE010000384.1:0-5902 GCA_046483455.1 Candidatus Hydrogenedentota bacterium
GCATCGCACCTTGAGTTGGGTTGTTATTGTGGTGGTTGTGGGGGCTGTAGTGGTCTTTGTCCTGTATGCTCCTGACCGACTCGCGGGCGGGGCCGGACGTCTTTGGACCGAGCCCCTCGAGCCCGGACTCCTTCCTCCGATGAGCGAGAGTCCGCCGTCTACCCTTGCAAAGAACCGTTTCACGGCCGCCGGGCAAGCTTGGCTCGAACAATGGGCGGACAAGAAGCTGCCCGATTGGCAAGAGGCTGCGAAAGTAAACGTGCCGCGTGTGTGTTTGGCCAAGCTGGCTCTTGGGCGCGAGGTCCGCAAGGTGAACGCCTATCTGCAAGCCCAGGTTCCAAACAGAAACAGCGGGTCCTCGTGGGAATTGGGCCCTCTGGGGCACGAAGGCGACTACGATTTTACCGAAGTCACACTCACGACGCTTCTTTACGTATTCGGCAAAAAACCCGAGGTCCTGTATCCCGAAACGGCGGACCATATCGTAAACGTTTTGCTGATCGAGGAGGGCGGTGAACCCCGCGTTAAGGTCCCGAACTCTCTCGGGCTTGTTGTCGACACCGAAAACCACCATTTGATGACCGAGGGCAGCCGATACCTCAAGAACCAGTGGCTGTTTTCCCATGGGAATACCGATCCAAAATACAACAACCAGACCAATGGGTTAGAGGACTGGCTGGCGGACTATCTTCAGGAAATGATCGACGAGGGCGTGTACGAGTTCAATTCCGTGCCTTATATCGGATACACCATCCAGGCCCTGCTGAATCTCGAGGCCTTTCCGGATTCCGAAGAGATTACCTTGCGCGCGCGTCATGTGCTGGACATTATCAACTACCAATATGCGTTAGGCAGCCTCGACCTGCGGCGCTTTGCGCCGTTTCGGCGCCAGATGCGCCGGGCAGAAGACACCGCCCTCAACCAGGATTACAATACCCAGGTTATGCGCGTCTGGACCTCGCCCTCCGCAGGCGAACCTTTCGACGCAAGTACCCTCGTTGGAGGCGGTAACATGGCTATTATCGCCGAGCTCTGTCCTTATTATCCGCCGGATAGCGTTCTTCGCTGGACGATCGAGAAACGGTCCGATTACTTCGTCCAAATCGGCCGCGGGCCTAAGGCCAGCCCGGAAATCTACAGCGGTGGGCCGGGGTACTTGGTATCCGCCGGAGGCGTGCACCGTGGAAACCGTTCAATGATCGTGGCGCGGCCAAACACTCTTATGTTGAGCGATGGCGCAACCGACCTGATGGAGTGCTTCCACATCCGGGGGAAAGGCGACTGGAAGGACTGGAACAATACGGGCGTTCACAGGCATTTTGCATGTGGAAACGGCCCCGTCCACATTCCCGAGCACTATGCGCCGGAGTTAGTGGCCAACGGTTGGTCCGTATTCGTGCCGGCAGCCGTGCCGGACCTTTCCATTGCCGTATTCAGCAACGATGACGTGGGGCTGATCGCGTTATTTCCCGGCGAGACTTTGTTGCCGCAATCTCTCCTCGAGGAATTGCAGACCGTGAATCCGAATCCCAAAGACCTCAAGACGGTGTTTCACTGGCTCGACGGACGAGCGATACGGTACGACTTGGATGCCCCCAAAGGAACGTGGGTCATTGAAAGTGTGGATGGCACATTTGTGGACCGAGACTACGATGCCTGGCCCCATGTAAGCGGCGACCCGCCTTTCATTACCTTTGAGCGGCGATCGTAGCGCGCTACCATACGCCGGCCGGATAACTTTGGGTCCACGTGCCGGTATCTTGCTGCCGCTACGTGATTTTGCAATGTTTACGACAGTCTGAAGGGCGCCGGTCCCGACGTTTTCCCCGGCTCGAAGAACGTAGGACGTCTTACCCAAAATTGCACTATGGGCTCCGATCTCTGAATAACATAGTTTGTGCTTCCTTGCGGCGGTTCTCGGGCTTCAATACAATGAGCTTTAGATTCAAGCAAGGTGCGCCGGATGAGTGGAAAACAGGACATACGCCCCGTACGCGTGCTCCCCGAGGACGTGGCAAACAAGATTGCGGCCGGTGAGGTTGTCGAACGCCCGGCATCGGTGGTGAAGGAGTTAGTCGAGAACGCGCTGGATGCAAAGGCCACCCGTATTATCGTGCGTCTCGTGGCAGCGGGCCGCCGCACCATCGAGGTGATCGACAACGGCCACGGCATGTCCGAACAGGATGCTCTCCTCGCTATCGAGCGCCATGCCACCAGTAAAATCCGCAAGGCTGAAGACATCGACAATGTTATCACCATGGGATTCCGGGGCGAAGCCTTGCCGAGTATCGCATCGGTTTCTCGTTTTGAACTGGTGACCCGGCGCGCGAAGGACGAACATGCTACGCGCATCCGGATCGAGGGCGGAGTTCTGCGCGATGTCTCACAAACGTCCGCGCCTCCAGGGACCCGCGTTACTGTGAACCGCTTGTATTTCAATACCCCCGTGCGCGCGAAGTTTTTAAAAGGGATTACCACCGAACTCAGCCAATCGATTGACATTGTTCAGCGACACGCGCTTTCCTCGCCCGGTGTGGCCTTCCAATTCCTGCACAATGAGAAGCTCCTGTTCGATATCCCCGAAAACACTACCCTTTTAGACCGCATCGCCCTCTTGTGGGGCCTGGGATTCGTGGAGGACTTGGTTGAACTCGAAGGGCAAAAGGCGGGACTTACCTTTTCCGGGTATGTGGGCACGCCTTCTCTGACCCGTTCCGCCCGTACGCACCAATACCTTTTCTTTAATGGGCGGCCTATTGTCAACAGAAGCCTCCAGTATGGTTTTGAGGACGGCTATCGCGGCTTGTTAACCGTTGGCCGCCGTCCTGTCGGCATCATCATGGTGACGGCGTCGGCGCGTATTGTGGATGTGAATATCCATCCGGCCAAGCGGGAAATTCGGTTCCGTGACGAGCACGCAGCGCGCCAGGCGCTGCGGGATACGGTGCGCCATCGCCTCGAGCTGCTGACCAGGGTTTCAGAGCCCTCCCACGTTTCTTCTGAGCAAGAAGAAACCGGCATGAGCGCCCAAGGAGAGGCTTCCAGAGACGCCACAAGCACGTCGGAGGCTCATTCACAAGACAACCAGGCAACGCGGTGTCCGGAATCTCTCTCGGCACCGCCCTCTCGGGCGGCTCAGCCCGTGTTCGATCCCCAGCCGCCCGCGCAGACGGAGTTTGCAGGGGCGCCTGAAGTTCCGCGCGAGAATGTGCCGAATGTCAAGCCGCAGGCTTTCCATGCCTCTTTGGGGCGGGTCGGCGACGTGCCCATGCAGATTTTCGACGCCTATTTGCTGGTGCCCGAGGAGGATCGGCTGTTAATCATCGATCAGCATGCCCTGCACGAGCGATTGACCTACGACAACCTGCTGGCCGACCTGCACGACTCCGATTATCAGGCACAGCAATTGGTTGTACCTATCCTGATCGATGTGCCACCCGCTTACGTGAAAATTTTGCAGAAACATCGTGATTTATTTCCAAAACTGGGTATTGAAATCGAGCCGTTCGGCGGGAATACCTTTCAAGTGACAGCCATGTGCCATCTCTACGAAGACTCGCGTATTTCCGACGCCGTCCACCGGGTGTTGGATACCCTTGCCCAGGGCGACCTGTTTAATCGCGAGGAAATGGTATCGGACCTCTTACGGCTTACCGTCCAAGCCTGCCGCAGTTCGGTCAAAGCGGGAGACCGTCTCTCGCCCGAGGAACGGCGCGAGCTCCTCGAAGGGTTCCGGCGGCTGCGGCCGCCCTATACCTGTCCGCATGGACGCCCCATCATTACGGAACTGACCCAACTGCAAATGGAAAAGAGTTTTCGGAGGCGCCAGTGAGGAATGTGATCGCCGTGGTAGGGCCCACGGCTTCGGGGAAGACGGCCTTGGCCCTCGAGCTTGCGTTGCGTCTCGATTCCGAGATTATTTCCGCGGATTCCATGCAGGTCTACAAAGGAATGGAAATCGGCACGGCGGCCCCCACGCCTCAGGAACGCGCCTTAGCGAAACATCACTTCGTCAGTGTGCTTGCTCCAGGAGACGAGTTTTCCGCGGGCAAATTCGAGCGGATAGCGCGTCAAATTGTAGAGAGCCTGAATGCTCAGGGGAAAACCGCGGTAGTGGCCGGTGGCGCGGGGCTCTATGTGCGGGCATTGCTCGAAGGATTGTTCCCCGGACCCGAGAAGAACGATGCGATCCGCTCACGTTTACACCGTGAGGCGGAGAAAGAGGGTGTTCCGGCGCTCTATGCGCGTTTGAAGGCCTGCGACTCCGATTATGCCGACCTTATCAGTGAAAACGATCTGCGTCGTATTGTTCGTGCTTTGGAAGTATACGAGTTAACGGGGCAACCTTTGTCGAAGCTCCATGCCGAACATCAGGAAGCGGCCATGCCCCTTGACGCCGTCCAGGTCGCTTTCGACTGGCCACGCGAGGATCTCTACGCCCGTATCGATGCCCGCGTCGACGTCATGCTCCAGCAGGGATTCGTTGATGAAGTCCGGACGTTGTTGGATAAGGGCTACGAAAAACATCTGCACCGTCTCCGCTCGCTTGGCTACCGCGAGTTTGCGGACTACCTTGCCGGAAAGAAGAGTTACGAAGAGGCGGTCGAGGCCATGAAACAAAATACCCGGCGTTTCGCCAAGCGGCAACTCACTTGGTTTCGAGCCGACCCTGGTATCCACTGGATGAAACCCGAGCCCGGCCGTACGATCGCGAGTTACGCGGAAGAAGTCCTGGGCCTGCTGTGAATTTCCGCTTACTGATTGACGTCCCGTCTGCACCGGTGAATGCCCGTCTCGTTGACTATCACGTCCATGGGGACGTCGAATGGAGCTACGGGGATTTCAGGGACCATCTGCATCGCGTAGGCCAGCGCTATTTTAGGCCCGCTGAATTTTGTCAGGAACCGGTCGAAATAGCCACCGCCGTAGCCAATGCGCCAGCCCGTTTCCGTGAACGCAAGCCCCGGAACGAGCACGAGGCTGTCGGGGGGCGGCACCGTGTCGCGTCGGTATTCAGGCCTTGGTTCCAGCACGCCGAACCTTGCGAGGGCGAGTTCCTCCATGGCTTCGAGTCGCGACCACACCATCTGCCCTTTTCCAAGCGTGGTTGGAACCAACACCGGCCGGTGTTCCGCAAGTAACCCTTTGATCAGGGGCTTTGTATCGACTTCGTTGTCTTTTGAAGCTACATAGGTAAGTATTGTCGAGGCTGCTTTGAATTCGGGCAGGGTTCTCACATGAGCACTAATGATGGCGCTTTTCTCCGCCACCTCGGTCGAAGAAAGGGCCCGGCGTGCCGTCAGGACTCTGCGTCGTATTGTTTTCTTATCGGGCATGGCGTTCTCTAAGTGCATCGGCGTAAGCGTGTTTCCCGCTCTTATACAAGCCGCCCGGAGAGCAGTCAACCCAGATCGCCGGGTAACATGCGACTACATAACTCAAGAGTGCCGTGGCTATCGGGTACATATTCAATAGGCGAGTCACCCATCTGGTGAGGCTGGAGACTACTCGGCCATCTGGAGCGCCGAAGGCGCGCTAACATACCAGTATATACCCAGCCTGAAGGGCTGGGTATATACGCATTCCTATACATCCCCCGGTCTGAAGGACCGGCACATCGCTTGACCTGTGGATGTTACGGGCTTTCAGCCCGTTTTCTTGTAGTTTTCCTGGGCCTTCAGCCCAGGCTTATATTTCGCGCCGTTGGCGCTCCAGAGATGCGTGCAACCGTAGACCTCCGTGCAGTACCGTTTCCAACGGCACCGGCATCGGGGATGTTCCGTCGAGTTATCCGGCGATTTCAGTTCTCGCAATAGGCGGCAGATAGCCGGGATGGACACACGGTAATTGATGCGGCCGCCCGGGGGCGTTATCCTGAGACTCTCGAAAATCTCCACAAATC
>JAWODE010000040.1:0-8759 GCA_046483455.1 Candidatus Hydrogenedentota bacterium
CCTGCGTACAACTTGCCATGCCAAATCCCACCAACACACACAGGACTAAAAGCGCTGTTTGACCATACATTGTGCCTCTCCCTCTTTTTCCGCCCTAAACGGAGGTGCGCCGCCAAACCTCAAAATGCATCTCCTAAGATACTCAAACCCGCCCGAAGTTTCCAGAGCAAAATATCGTTTACTTCGCAGACGCTGTAGACGGAATGAACCATGTGGACCTGGTTCTGGGATTGTCTTCGGGCTTTCGTCGCGCTATCGGTGGGAAGGAGAAGCACGCAGGGATTGCGTCCAAGAATCCCCAGCGGCTGTTTCCCATTCTTTTCCCCGTTTACCCGACTCAGACTTTTTCACCTATTCTTGCCGCCTCGTTCATTCGCAATTCTCCATCCTCCTGCCTACAATAGGCTCAACCACAAACGAAAAGGAAGGGTTATGCCATGGATTGCCGGAAACTGCTCACCATACTCGCGCTGATTTCGATTCTCATCATGCCGCTCGCGTGGGCCGCCGAAGCGCCGCCGCGCGATCAGCTCGGCCGCGAGGTAAAACTCCGCGTCCTCGTCGACAAAGTCATGCAACCCAAAGCGGGGTGGAAAACAGAGGAATGGATGATCGAGGAGGCCGCCGAGGCCGGTTTCAATGTTTACTCGCCGCGGGCCGGCTTCGACGATTTGGGCGCCGTGCGTCAAGTGACCGAATGGTGCGAGAAATACGGTATTTACCACATGCCCTGGATGCGCGGTTCCCTGAGAGCCCCCGAAGGACCTGAAGCCGACGGCAAACGCGTGGTCTGGGCCAACGGCGTCGAACAACCCCTCTGGAGTCCGAACGCCGATGCATTCTGGACCTGGACCGAGAAATACATCGTCCAGTACGCAACCATCAGCGCTCAAAACCCCCATATCATGGGCGTCTTCCTGGATTACGAGAATTACGCCCCCGGTAAGGTCGGCAATCTCTACAGCCTTTCCTACGACGACCTCACCCTCGAAGAGTTCGCCAAAACCCAGAACATCGACCTCCCGGACCTCGCACTCGATGCTCGAAAATCCTGGCTCGAAGAACAAGAACTTCACGAGGCCTTCGAAACCTTCCAGGTCAACCACTGGCGCGAGCGCTGCCGCCACCTCCGAGAGCTTGTCGACCAACACGACCCGACGTTCCAGTTTTGCATCTATCCCGCGCCGGGTACCCCCTTTATGGTTCAGGCCTGTTATCCCGAATGGGCCACCGAACAGGCCCCCCTCATCCTCGCTGACGCTTCGACGTACGGCCGCCCGGCCCGCTACCTCCCGCAACGCGAATCCCTCGAACGCAACCGCGAAAAACTCGAGCAACGCATGCAGACCGCCAAAGATGCCGGCATTCCTTACATCTATACCGGCGGCATTGATCCCGTTGTCCGCGGCGCCGACCCCGAATTCTCGGGCAAAAACGCCGTTGCCATCACCAGCGTCACCGATGGCTATTGGATTTTCTACGAAGGCCCCAAGTACGACGTCGACCACCCCGACTACTGGAAATGGTTCACGTGGGCCAACAACCGCATCGCCGAAGGCGACCTCGATGCCTGGCAACAGCCCCGTGAAACCGACGAAGGCTGGACCCTCGACATCTTTGGCGAGGAGGGGGAAGCCACCGCCGGCCTCGCCCTCCCCGAAATCACCGGCGAAACGATCGATTATCCCTCGATTACGCTTCGCAGAGACAATCTACTCGCCGTCGCCTGCAAACAGGGCCTTCCCGTCGAAATCGTGCTGCGACACCATCGCGTCTCCGACTACCAGACCCTCCTGGCATGGGAGTTGCGCTCGCTGAAGATGAAGACGCTCCAATCGGGCACGATCGGCTTGGGCGAAACCGGCGCCATTCGCTTCACCCCCGATCACGACGCCATCTTCCTCCTGGGGGTATCGGCCGGAGGATGCGCGTATGGCATCGAGCGTTCCAATGTCCCCCTCGCCCTCCTTACCGGCGATGGCGCTTCATTTATTCGCGAAGCCAAACCCCTGTATTTCTTCGTGCCCGAGAATGTCGACACGTTCACCATTTCCGCCCGAGGCACCGGCCGCGAGACCGTCCGCATCAATATCCTCGCGCCAGACGGGACCCCGGTAGCCACGGGCCAAACGACCCCGACAAACAGCAAACTGAACGTCAAAGCAAGCGTCGATAACAACGGGGGCAAAGTGTGGTCATTCGAAGCCGTGCGCGCCGAGGAAGGCGTTATCGAAGATTACTCCCTGACCTTGGGCAAAACGCTTCCCCCGGTCATTTCCCTCGTCCGGGAACACGTGTTTACGACAAAGTAGGGGCGGACCGCTGTGGCCTCTTTTTGCTCGGCTACCGACGCTACGAAGAGGCCCCCTCTTCACTGCAGGGGAGACGCACCCGAAGCTATAGGACTTATAGGTCATATATGTCGTATAGGTCTTATAAGTCCTATGATCGAGGAGATAGGCGCAGTAAATCTCTTACCCGAATGGTGGACCCCCGCATTAAGCTCTGCTATACTTCCGCGCCATGAACACACAACACGCACTTCCGGCCACGTTAGTCGCGGAGAAGGGGCGGTCCGCGGTCCTGGACGCCGTGGCGGTGGCGGGCCTGATGGCTATGGGCGCATGGATACGGCTTCCACTTCCGTTCACGCCGGTACCCGTGACCCTTCAGACCCTCCCCGTGTTGCTGGCTGCTTTTCTGGTAGGCCGCAACCGCGCCATGGCGGGCGCCCTCCTTTACATGGTCTTTGGCCTCGCCGGCGCGCCGGTATTGGCCGTCGGAGCTACCTTTGGCGCGACGTTCGGTTACCTTGCGGGGTTCGTCGCGGCGCCATGGGTGGTGTCGCGCTTTCGCACGCCGCTGGCGGGTCTGATTGCAGCAACGCTTGCGATCTATGCTTTCGGCGCAACGTGGCTCAGCCTCTACACCGGCCATTCATTGAGCGCCGCGGTACTCGTCGGCGTGGCGCCGTTCCTGCCCGGCGATGCCCTCAAAGCTGCCGCGGCTTACGGGATCATCCGCGCCATAAGACGCTAATCCACGCGCTTCAAAACCACTTCACCACACAATAAGGTAAGCGCTCCTTGCGGCCGCAAGAAATCTCCCGCGGAAACTGAAGACCCTGGAATTCAGTCAGGGGACCTCGCGTCTATTGAGTTACGAGACAACTCTCGATGTCGCGCAGGAATTGCATCCCGAAACAGCGCTCGATAATCTCGGCAATACCGGCATCCAGACCTTCCCCCACCCGCGCCACATTGCACTGAAACCGCAGCACGTCCGGTTGCACGCTAAGCACGGGAAGTTCTTCTTTTTCTTCTTCCCACAGCGCCAGGGGCCACAAAGAGCAACTCAGAGGCTTGACCTTCTCTGGTTCAATACCATGCGCCAAGGCGGCCGAGTGCAGTGAGCACCACAGCGTGCCCTCCTCATCTTTGTACACGAACACGCAACGTTCCGCGGCATCCACTGCCAACATAGGCTTCGCCCCCGGCATGCGCTCGATGGGGTCCACGTATCCGTCCTCCTCACGGAGATGAGGGGCGAATTTCGCGGCTTCCGGAAGCCAATCGATCACCCGCCGGGCCTCGATCGCCGACAATTCGACGTCGTAGCAGGCGCAGCAACTCAGCCCGTTCCGGCATTTTCGAGGATCACACCGGTGCGCGATGCCTTTCAGCGCCTCTAAATCCACACGGCACCCACCAATAACCGGAAAACGTTCGTCCATGACAATCTCCATGACCGGGCCTGGGATGGTAAGCGAAAAAGCAAATCCCCCCAATCAACTCTCTTTTCTCTTTTATAATACAGTTTGCGAAAAAGAACAAGGGGGAGCAATGGGAAAATATCGATAAATTTGCGCAATACTCGCATACATCCTGCCGGTTATCGAACTCGTGACCTTTTGCTACGCTGTTCGTTATATAATCGCGAGCGGTACAATGGATTCAACAGGAGCGGGGGCGCCATATGAAAGAGCAAACACGTTTCATTATCCTTGTAGGGTTCGTTGTATTGGTGGCGGTGGGACTATGGCTCCTGCTGCGTCCCGCTCCCCTTCCCTCCGATTCACAGAGTCCTCCGCCTTCCCCTATACAAGACGAAGACCAGCCGGCGGCTAGACCGTCGACGCCCGTTAGCCGTCGCGAAGCCCCCGCATCGCGAAGAATCACCTCCGGCGTGCTCGGGACGCGCCGCGAGACCACCACGGAAACCGGCCAGATTGTGGGCACGTCTCAATTTGGCATCGGGGTCGTGAAAGGCGAGGTTGTATGGGCTGACACCAAGGCGCCGGTCGAAGGCGCCGGGGTGTTCGTGGAAATCCGTGACTACCACGAGCGTCAGAAACCGCCAACCGTCAGCGCCCGCTGGCGCACCGTCAGCGGTGCCGACGGAAGCTTCCTGTTCGAACGGCTCCCTGAATACCGCGCGATTCTCGATGAAAATGTCTATTACCGCATCTATGCACAGACCGACGACGCCTATGGCGAAGGCGGATTCCAACTCACGGACGACGAGCCCGCGGCGTACGAGAAGATCGAGTTGTATAAAACAGGTGCAATCTCCGGCCGTGTCGTCGACACGGCGGGCGAGCCGGTGGCCAAGGCGTGGCTCTCCTCGCACCGCTACCGGCCCGAAGGCTCCGACCGCGACACTTATGCTCCCACAAGTGCCGAGGGTGTGACGGACGAGGCCGGAAACTTCACGCTCGCGCATCTGCGTCCTGGGTTGTGGTCGTTCACGGTGCGCACGCCGGACTACGTGACCGCCGTTTCGGACTTCGCCCCGGTAGGCTCCGATGGTCTAACAATAACGCTCGAGCGCGGCAACCGGGTGTCAGGAGTCGTCATAGACGTACGTGACGAATCCCCCGTGCCAAACATCGAAATGCAACTCGCTCCAACAAACCAGGAGGTATACCATCTGTACGCGAGGGGAAAGAGTGAAGCAGACGGCACATTTATGCTCGCGAACGTCGCCGCCGGCAACTATCACGTCTACGTGCATGATGATACCCACGTGCTCATCGAGGGTCGGCTGGAAGTCAATGTGGAAGAAGGCCGCGGCGTCGACGACCTTCGCATCCCTGTCACGTTGGGGGGCGTCGTCACCGGACGAGCCTACGACGTCGATACCGGCGAGCCGCTTAAAGACGTTGTTATCCGGTCCCGGCAATGCGCGAGCAAAACCCACACCGACAGCGACGGCCATTACCGCCTCGAGGGGTTGCCCGAAGGCCGGAATCTCATCGGACGTGCATGGAAAAAGGGGTACCTGCACGGGGAACGGCGCGAAGACAAAGAGGTGATGGTCCGCCTCGGCGAGGTGATGACCGACATCGACTTCCCGATGAAAAAAGGGCTTCACCTTCGCGGAAAAGTCGTCGACCGCCAAGGCAATCCCGTCGAGTTCGCGCGCGTTCGCAGCACCCCGACCAACGATAGCGGTGAAGGCGAAGGAACGCAGACCCTCGCCGATGGCGCCTTCGAACACCGCGGATTCTCTCCCAATACCGACGTGATGGTGGTCGCGTCAAAACAAGGCTATCAGCAAGCACAAGTGGGCCCGCTCAAGATCGGAGAAACCGGCCTCGAAGGCATCAAACTTGTCCTTGAACCGGGAGCCGCCATCGAAGGCGAGGTGGTCGACACCCGAGGCAATCCCATGCCGAATATCCATGTGAACGCACAGGGAGAGGGGCATGGTTCGGGCGACAGTACCGACACGTACGGCCGGTTCTCCATTGAAGGCCTTGCCCCCGGGGTCTATCAGTTGTCGATGTACGATTATGGCCGGTATGGCGCGACCACGCGCATCGAAAACGTCCAGCGGGTCACCGTGCCCGCAACGGGAACGCTCGAAGGCATCCGGCTGGTCTTCAGGCCACAACAGGGCCCCATGATTGCCGGAAGGGTGATTGACCGAAGCAGGAACCCCATCGCGGGCGTATCCGTCAACGCGCATGGCGAAGACGATCACTCGAGTCACGGCCACACCCGCACCGATGAAGAGGGCCGCTTTGAACTCACCGGCCTGAAACCGGGCCCCCATCGCATTCATGCTTACGACCAGCGGTATACACGCATGCAGGAACGGCTGGTGGCCGAAACGGGTGACCGCAACATCGAGATCGTTCTCGCGGGGAAAGGCACCGTCGAAGGACGGGTGGTCGACGCCCGTACAGGACAGCCAATCAAGCATTTTCAGGTCAGTCACAGACAAGGACTTCAGCAGACTTTGGCGGGATACACTCCGTATGGCCGTCCCAGATCGTTCTATGATGAGAAGGGCGAGTTTGCGCTTACCGATATCGACGAAGGCGAGGCAACCATATACGTCCAAGCAGATGGATACGCGCTGGCCATGCAGCAAATCCACGACGTGGATGAATACACGCCGGTGCGCGGCCTCGTGTTTCGCCTCGAGATGGGAGCGCGCATCGAAGGCATCGTCCTCGATGAAGCCGGCCAACCCGTATCCGGCGCGAACATCTCCGTGCGAAGAGGGACGACGGATGGGCAGCCCACCGCGCGAGCCGCGAGGAGCGATGGCCGGGGGCGGTTTCTCATCGATGGCGTATCGTCAGAGATCGACAGCCTACACGCGGAATACGAGGGCTTGTTGCCCGTAACCGTCGACCTCCCCGCCGGGGCAGGCCGCAACGAGGAAATCACCATACGCATGAGCCGCGGAGGCATCATCGAGGGGCAGATCACGATAAACGGCGATCCCGCCCAAGAATATCCAGTACGAGTTCACAGTTCCTCGACCGGCATAAGCCGTCACGTTCGCACGAATAACGACGGCTGCTACACCATCTCCGGCCTCGCCAGCGGTGAGTACAACATCAACACCAACACCCCGCCCGGCATCGCGACTTCCCAAAGTACGCAACAAACCGGCATTGTCGAAGAAGGCCAGACCACCGTTGTCGATTTTGATTTCTAACGCATCGCGCTCGAAAGAATCCTTCCCTCGCTGTGTCGCGGTTTCCTGACCGCGACACTCTTCCGAATCACGCGGGGCGGCGGGCCTCCCATCCGGAGCAGAAGCACCGAAAGCACCGTCCCTTGGAAATCTCCTTAACAAGCGTCTGACAACTCCGGCTTTTTCGACAGTCGGAGAAAACTCTTGAAATCATACGGCGCGCTCAAACCAACCCCCGTTTTTCGCTCGACTTCGATAAAGGATAGGCGTAGACTTTGGTAATATGCGTTCGTGCAGAGTTTCTTTTATTGCTTTTCATTCGCGCACACGGATGCGCGGTACGGTTACCGTTAATCTATAGTTGGGGATAGGCCAATGACCCTGTTTGAAGCATTGCGAAAAGAATGCGTCCTTGCGGAAGTGGCGCCACGTTCCAAGGCGGAGGCTCTCACGGAAGTGGCACGGTGTGCCAAGCGAAGTCCCTTGCTCGCCGATGTTACCGAAGAAGCGATCGTCCAAGGACTCGAAGAACGCGAAGCTCTCGGCTCGACCGGCTTCGGAAATAGCATCGCCATTCCCCACTGCCGCCTGGAAAACGTCAAAGACTTTATCGTGGGACTTCTCACCGTGCCTGACGGCGTGGAATTCGACGCTCTCGACGAGCAACCCGTTCGCTTGATGGTATTTATCGTCGCACCGAAAGAGGCTTCGAACGAACATATCCGACTTTTGTCGGCCATTTCGCAGGCGTTAAGCGGGCCTGATGCGATTAAGGAAATCGTGGCTGAAAAAACGCCCGAGGCCGTTTTCGAAAGCTTTCTTCGGCACGCCAGCGGCGAACTGAAGCGCGAAGGGCACACGGGGAAAAACATTATCCATATTTTTATCCAGGATGAGACGGTTTTCCACGACGTCATCCAAGTTTTCGCCGGCATCGAACCAAGCGATGTCTCTGTGGTCACGTCGGAGAACCTGAGCGCCTATTTCTCGAAAGTGCCGTTGTTCCGAGGCTTGTGGGACCATGATCCCGGGGGATTCAGCCACCTTATCCTGGCTGTAGTACCGCGAGAACTCACCAACGAAACAGTGCGGCAAATCGAAACCCTTACGGGAAATCTCGATAACCGAACCGGTGTGATGTTGACCGTTCAGGAATTGTTCTATTGTACCGGGTCCTTGGAAGGTTAACCCCTGAAACCGGCCGCGAGACATTTATAAACCGCGTCCTTACACAGGGAATTGCTACTTAGACGGGAACCATACACGCGCCATGATGCTAAATTTTTCCGCCATAGACCTCCCCGGCCTGACGATTCTCGGGATTGCGGTTATCACGGGATTTTACATGGGCAAGTTGGTGCGTCTCGTGAGGCTGCCCTCCATCATCGGATACATGATCGTGGGGGTATTGCTCGGTCCGTCCATGGTGGTACTCTTTAAAGAACACACCCTCGAACGGCTATCCTTTATCACCGAAATTGCCCTGGGATTTGTCGCCTTCTCCATCGGCGCCGAGTTGAGCGTCGGTTCCATCCGGCGGCAGGGAATGGGCGTGCTGTCAGTGGTGCTGGCCGAGTCGTTTGGAGCCTTTATCTTCGTGTTCGCGGGCGTGTGGGCCTGTTGTCGCGACCTGCCCATGGCCCTGCTCTTCGGTGCGATGGCGCCGGCCAGCGCCCCCGCCGGAACCGTCGCCGTCATCCAGGAATACCGCTCCAAGGGACCGCTCACCAAGGCTCTCTACGCCGTGGTGGCCATCGACGACGGCCTTGCCATTATCATCTTCGCGTTTGCGGCCGCTATCGCCCGCAGCCTCCTGATGGTTGAAG
>JAWODE010000095.1:0-2821 GCA_046483455.1 Candidatus Hydrogenedentota bacterium
CCTTGGGGAAGAACAGTTTACGGGATGGCGTTTCGAGTGTATCGAGGTCACCGCACCTTCTGCAATTGCGGAGATCACCTTGACCAACCGCCATGTATCACCCGAAGCAACTGTGGAGGCAACGGTTCGGCTTGCCAATCTTCCCCCGGAAGGAAGTCTCTTCATTTTTGATGTGCTGGACAATTACGGCCGGAGCGTTTATCGCGAGACACGCAAGGCCACTCAGGCAACTACCTTCACTGGCCCAGTGAACGAGTCTCTTCATTTGTACAACTACGCCAACGTGAAGCTGTTCGACATGCAAGGCGCCTTACTTTCCGAAATGCGCCAGGGATTCTATGTGGAACAACCCAATGCGCCCACGGACGATATCAGCCTGATGGTCTGGGAGGCCTGCGCCGCCTTCGAGCCGTTTCATCGGCGGATGCTGCGACGCTTTGCCGAATTAGGTACCGATGCGGCCCTTATCGGAGCACGCAAAGGTACAACGAATACGAGCCAGGCCGAGGCATGCGCTATGTCCAACGTACATCCCCTGCTCTATGTCACGCGCTTGGCCGGCCCCAAAGTCGGGGAAGACGGCGTACGCCAACCGACCATTACAAGCGACGGCTACAAAGACCCTTTGAAAGCCACCCTGAAGAAACAAGCCGAAGCCTTTAAGCCTTTCTCGCCCTTTGCCTACTCCCTCGGCGACGACCAGACCTACGTGTATCCCGGACAGGATGTCGGATGGTCGGAATCGTACCGGGCCATTCTCGCAAAATGGGCAGAGCGTCAGTACCGCACAGTCGAAGCGTTGAACGAAGCATGGGGAACCTCCTATAACACATTCGCGGAAGTGGAGCCTATTCGCCGCGCAGAGGCCTTTAAGGCCGTGCTCGCTGAGCCGCCGGATTTCAGCGGCCTGTGCCATTGGGTCGACCACCAGCTCTGCCAGGACAGTATGCTTGCAGCGTGGCACCGCGAAATGGCCGACATCATCGAGGCCGTCGATCCCAACACGGTCTCCTGGTACGACTGCACCATTCAAGGCTGGCCGCAACCCGGCACCGCCTTCGATTTTTGGGAACTTGGCCGCCAATCGCGCTTCGCTGTTCAATACCTGAATCCTATCGTGCATGACATCCTGCGAACCGTCGTCGCGAAAAATGCCTATCACGGCACTTGGTACGGCGGCTACGGTCTCTACAACTACTATCCCTATAACGACGCCGGGTTTCTCCCCTGGTGGGCCGTATTTCGAGGCGTGAATCTCCACGGACTCTACTACGGCGGCAATTCCCCCAGCTACTTCGAAGAACGCCTGCTGTGTCCTGACTTGGGACCAACCGTCACCTTCGAAAAAATCCTGGATAACTTGTCGGAACTCCGGTCGGGCACAGCCAAACTGCTGTTCAATGCCGACAAACAACATGACGGCATCGCGGTGCTCTATTCGTCGCCGAGTCTTCACCATGTTGCCCTGTTTCAAGAGCGGATTCCCAAAGCCCGGGAATGGGAAGGACAGGCTACGGCAGGCGACCAATTCCTTTATATGCAAGAATGGGAGGGCTTGACCCTTCTTCTGCGCGACTTGGGTTACAATTTCAATGTCGTGTCCTGGAAAATGCTCGAAGACGGTTCCTTTCTCGACATGAAGTATCGCGTGCTGGTGCTTCCTTTGACGCTGCGGTTGAGCGAGGCTCAGGCAGAGACCATTCGCAAATTCGTCAAAAGGGGTGGAGTCATTGTGGCCGATGCCTTCACCGGCGCGTTCGACGGCTATGCGCGCCTCTCCCACGGCGGCATGATTGCAGACGTACTCGGCGTGCGATTGGCATCCGTATTACCTGGAAAACGCATTGTGATGGACGTCGCAGAGTTGTTGGATGGCCCGCCACTGGGCGAAATGGCTGTGGATATGAACGTCATGCCGAAGGCCGCCCGCGCCCGTGCGTTTACATTGAGCGGCGCGCCTCTGCTCTTCGTCAACCAATTTGAACAAGGCCATGCCATCTTTCTGAATATGCTTTGCCGTGATTACCAAATCTGGCGCACCCTGGGCACCGAGATGCCCTTCCGTAGCGCGGTGGGGAAAGTCTTGAGCGAAGTCGCAGGCCTCACGCCGTTCACGGACATCCAGGTCGAGGTGCGGGGCAAAGACACGCCCTCGCACCGCATTCAATCCGCCGAGGTGCACCGCTATACGCTCGCCGAGGGCGAGTACGTGGGTATCCTGCGTCATCCGAAGATGCGTCCCGACGATTCCATCTGGATGGCGGACCAGCGTCCCAAGCCCGCCTGGGTGACTTTCCCCCGCGAGGCCCACGTCTACGACATGCGCCGCGGGATGTACCGGGGCCTCACAGATCGGTTCGAGGACGTGTTCTATCCCGGCCGCGCCGAGCTCTACGCACTGTTGCCGTACGAAGTCATCGATATCGTTCTTCGAGCCGCGCGCGACGGCGAAGCGTTTGCGGTACGCGGCGTTGTCGAAGTGGCGGAAGCGGGCGACGTGAAACCCACTCACCACGTTATCCATTTGCGCGTCCGGGACCCTCAGGCACACGACCACCCCGAACTTGCGCGCAACGTCCTCGCCAAAAACGGACGGTTCAACGAACGTTTCTTCCTGGGCTACAACGCCTCCGGCGGTTCCTGGACCGTTTCCGCCCGCGACGCCGCCACCGGCATCAAAAAAAGTGCCGTCTTGCCGGTCAACGCGGAGTAGTTCCGGCGAAAGGGGATGCAGCTTTCCCCGCTATTAGGAAACTACGGACCATAGAAATCACTTATGGCCTTTAAGCGGCTCGATACCATGCGCTGAACGTCACTATGG
>JAWODE010000528.1:0-3898 GCA_046483455.1 Candidatus Hydrogenedentota bacterium
GGGGCTCTCCGCCAAGAAGCCGTATCCGGGGTGGATGGCGTGGGCATCGCAGATTTCCGCCGCCGCAATGATGCGCGGGATATGCAAGTAGCTCTCGGTGGCGGCGGCAGGGCCAATACAGATGCTTTCGTCGGCGAGGGAGGTATGCAGGCAATCCCGGTCCGCGGATGAATAGATGGCGATGCTGGTCACCCCGAGTTCCCGGCACGCCCGAATAATCCGTACGGCGATTTCACCGCGATTTGCTATCAGAATACGTCGAAACATATGCCTTCTCTATGGGCACAGCGCCGCACTGGTTAGTCGAGGGGTTCTACTGCGAATAAAGGTTGCCCAAACTCGACCGGTTCGCCGTTTTCCGCAAGAACCTTGAGAATTTTTGCCCGAAATTGCGTCGTCACTTCATTCATCAGTTTCATCGCCTCGACAATGCACACGGTCTGCTGCTCCTGGACGATGTCCCCCGGTTTTACGAAGGGCGGTTGGTCGGGGGCCGGAGCCACGTAAAACACGCCGACCATAGGGGAGGTGATCGTAGCGGTGCTGTCGTCTTCCGCTGTCCCCGCGTTTTGAGAGGCCGTTTGTGCTGCTCCCGAAGACGCGGACATGTCGAGCTGAGGCGCGGCCATAACCGGATAGGAGGGCACCGAGGGCTGAACGGAACCCCCTTTCTTGAGCCGGATACGGGTTCCGTCTTCCTCGATCTCGATTTCGCTTAATTCAGAAGCCTCAAAGATGTGCAACAGTTCTTGAAGCTTTTCGATATCCACGTTAAGTCCCTCCGCCGCCAGAACGTGTGTCACGTCGGTTTTGGTTAGGTGTTTACGCGTTCAATATACTCGCCGGTCCGAGTGTCGACCTTCACCGTATCGCCCTCATTAATAAACAGGGGCACCTGAATCGTGGCGCCGGTCTCGAGCATGGCGGGTTTCGTTCCCCCCGAGGCGCGGTCACCCTGGACGCCCGGGTCGCACTGAGCGACTTCCAGATTTACAGTGATGGGAAGATTGAGCGCGATCACCTTGCCTTCATACATGAGGAGGCCAACCTCCTCGTTCTCTTTCAACCAATCGCTTTTATCGCCAATGATATTCCGGCCTACAGGCACCTGCTCGTAGGTCTCTTGATGCATGAAATAGTAAAGGTCCCCGTCATTGTATAGATACTGGAACGGCGTCTCGATGATCCGGGCCTCTTCGAATTTTTCTCCCGACCGATAGGTCTTCTCGATGACCCGGCCGGTAAGGACGTTTTTTTGTTTGGTGCGGACAAAGGCTCCGCCCTTGCCGGGCTTCACATGTTGGAATCCGACCAACTCCATAAGTTCGCCATTCTCGATGATGACCATGCCGTTTCTGAAATCAGCCGTTGATATCATGTTTCGATAACCTTTAACTCCTTGGGCGTTTCCGACAACATGCGGCAGCCATCTTCCGTGACAGCCACCAAATCCTCAATGCGTATGCCTCCCTCGCCGGGTAAGTAAACGCCGGGCTCGATGGTGATCACCATGCCCGGTTCAAGTATGGATTCAGACTCCCGATTCAAGCGGGGGGCTTCGTGAATCTCTATGCCTACCCCATGCCCAAGGCCGTGCCCGAAATGATCTCCATGCCCCGCCGCTTTGATCAAATCGCGTGCTGTCGCATCCAGTTCGCGGGCTGAGATGCCGGCGCGCACAGCCTCGAGCGCGATGCGCTGAGCGGTCAAAACCAAGTCATAAGCCCCCTCGAACCACTGTCCCGGGATCGTACCGAAGGCGTAAGTCCGAGTCAAATCGGAGCAGTAGCCGTTGCATCTGCAGCCGAAATCGATCAGTACCACATCGCCTGTCTTGAGCCGTGCATCCCCGGGTGCGCCGTGAGGTAGTGAACTGCGCGCTCCGAACAGAACGATGGTGTCAAAAGAGGCCCCCGTCGCTCCACGCCGCTTGAACTCGTATTCGAAACGGGCGGCCACTTCCCGCTCGGTGATCCCCACGCGCAATTCTTCCACGAGGTCCACAAGGACACCCTCGGCCAGAGCGGAGGCTTCCCGAATGGTTTCGATTTCCGTGGGTTCCTTCACCTGCCGGAGGGCCGAGACAAGGTCTTTATCGGGCTTGAGAGTCGCGGAACAGGCTTCCCCGATTTCATTTACTTCCGCAACGGTGATGGTTTGCGGCTCGAACACGGCGGTTTTGACTCCCAAAGCAGTTAGGCGTTCGCCCAAGCGGGTAGGCGCGCTGCCGGACACCTCTTCGACGGCCAAATCCTTGATTTGCTCCTCGGCCTGTTCGGTGTAGCGGAAGTCGCACAAGAAAAGGGCCTCGGTCTGTGTAACGATGATTGCCGAGGTCGACCCTGAGAACCCCGACAGGTACTGGTTCGCGGGCGGCGACAGACTGAAAAAGGCGTCGCCGTCCGCTTCCGACAGATGTTGGCGAAGCTTTTCGATGCGATGCTTCATGTTTGCACAAGCTCCTTGACCGCAAGCAAGGCCAATCGGTAGCTTCCCGCCCCAAAACCCGCGATTTGCCCCACCGCCACAGGAGCGATGTGAGACCGGTGCCGGAACTCTTCCCGCGCGTGGATGTTGGACAGGTGCACCTCGATGGTAGGAATGCCGACCGCGCTGACGGCGTCTCGCAGGGCCACGCTGGTATGGGTGTAGGCGGCCGGATTGATAATGATCGCGTTCGCCCAGCCATCCGCTGATTGAACCGCATCCACCAGCTCGCCTTCCGAATTGGATTGCACCGTGCGAATGGACATGCCAAGGCGCCCCGCGTCTTCCTCGATCATTTTGTTGATTTCATCCAATGTCGCGGACCCGTACACGCCGGGCTCTCGCTTGCCCAGCAGATTTAGATTCGGTCCATGAATAATCAGTACGTTCATCGAGCATTTCCTCATTCGAGCCCGGCGCGCCGCCGGTTTGCCCGATAGTCCGCGGCACGAATTTTCTCTGCCCGTGCCGCCATCTCCTCCGCTTTTTCGCGCAACGCCTCGCCTTTTTCGGCCTTGCCCGATTGCTTCAAGATATCTCCAAGTTGCCTTAACTTCTGTGCGTAGTTTTTCCATACAATAGCACTTGAAGGAAAGAGTACCGTGCTTTGCCGATAATGCTCAAGGCTTTTGAAGAAGTCTTGAAGGCGCGCGTCGGCGTCCCGGCTGATTTGCGCCCGGCTCCAGAGGGCCGACGCATATTGCTCATGGAACCATGCTTCATGAGGACTTCGCTCAAGGGCTTTGTGTGCCCATTCCACCGCTTGATCGCTCCATTCCAGCTGTTGTTGGCGTGATTCAGCGGCATCGGAAAGAAAATCGTGCCACGTCGAGACTTGAACCGCCCGTATCGGGTCGTGGGGGAAAATGGCGTCGGCATCTTTCAAGCGGGCAAGGGCTTCCTTGACGCCCTCGAGCGCGATTTCACGGCCCACCTCCGGATTTGTCACCTTAAGGAAAGCGTTTGGCCAAAGCGGTTCGTGAGGACTGAGCTTTCGCGGCTTTTTGCCCGGTTCAGCCACCCAGAACGAACCGCATTCCTCGAGTGCTTCGAGGTCCGGGATAATCGCAATCGCGTCCCGTAAAGGGATATTGGCGCCTTGGCGGTCATCGGCATACCGTTCGGGCGCGTCAAAGACAAAGAATTGAGCGGCCAAGAGCTTCGTTCGAAACTCCGGTTCGCTGCCTGCTAGCGCGTCCGCGCGATGCACTCGTACGCTTGCTGTCAACGCGATAGCGCTCAACACAAGAAATACGACCGCTATCGGGCGGGCATAGCCCCGGCTCGGCTTTTGGGGGGCAGAATTCGTCGTAGCGGCGCAGAAGAGACCCGACAACAAAAAAGCAGCAGTTGCCAAGCTGGGATTGAAGAAGTCGAAATCCACCACCGCGTGCAGGAGAAAGGCAAACAC
>JAWODE010000543.1:0-4232 GCA_046483455.1 Candidatus Hydrogenedentota bacterium
TTTCATCGTCTACGGGTGAGCCGAAGGGCTCATGGTTCGTTGCCTCGAAAATTTCTCCGGTGTGGGACCGGTGCCCTCGCCGGTCGGTATTACAAGGAGCGCGGACGTATCCGTCCGCGGTGGTTTTAACGACGGGCAGGAATGCCCGTCCTCCCTTGCCGGAGCGTGGTTGGCGGCATTTTCATGGTCTACGGGTGAGCCAAATGGCTCATGTTTCGCTGTCTCGAAAATTTCAAAAACCACGATGGTCGCCGATGGCTCTACTTTGAGGCATCAAAGGAGGACGGGCTTTGGTGCCCGTGCCTAAGATTGCAGCGGATGGATACGTCCGAATTCCTTATTAAACCCTTTGAGGGTAGATGTATTATGCGTGTGATCCACGGGCTTACGCCCGCGGCTATTCAAATTGGACCCCGTTCGGGGGTCAACCACGATACAGCGAGGGAACCTTGGGCCTCCCGTCACCGCTGCGAAAGCAGGGGTCCAGTCCGCGGGCGGCCGCGGAGCAAGGCAGGCCGCAAGCGCGCGTTTTGCCAAAAACGACTTGAGAGACCTAAATGACCAAGCGGCTATACCAAGCGGGGAAGCTGCGGCACGAAGGGTGGTTTTCCAACGAACGATGTATTTTCCAATCCACCATTGTCTTTGAAACGTGTTCGGTCCCATTTTCATTTGGCTATGCGTGAGCCGATGACCTCATGGTTCGGTACCTGGTAAAAAGATTCGCTGTCTTGCTGTGGCATGCTTTTCATGTGCAGCTCGCCCATTGACTCCCGCCTTTGTGCGTCGTAGTGTGTAGAATATCCTGCGATAGAAGAGGGGGATACGCTATGCACAGCATTCTTTTGGTATTTGTCATGTTGGGAGCGGCGGATGCGGGGTCGGTGCAGCCATTGCCGGGCACGGCGCCGCTCGAGGAATCCGCGGACTTCGCGGCAACCATGGTTGCGGGAATTGATCGGTGGCTGATGCGCGCCATCGAGGAATCCGTTGAAGCGCGCGAGGCGTTTTGGCAGCGCGATTTCGCCTTTCCTGCGGCGTACGTGGAATCCATCGCCCCAAACCGCCAACGCTTTTCTAAAATCATTGGTCTAAAAGACGCGCGCGTCGCACCCGCGATGGAACTCCTCGCCTCGCCAGAGCAATCGTCGTTGATCGGTCGCGGTGAATCCTACGAAGTGCACGCGGTACGCTGGGCCGTTCTTGAAGGTGTCTATGGCGAAGGATTGTTGCTGCGTCCGAAGGACGAACCAAAAGCGTTTGTCGTCGCCATGGGCGATTGCGCCTGGACACCAGAGATGCTCGTCGGCCTACGCGAGGGATTCCCGCCCGAAGCCCAATATGCCCGGCGTCTCGCCGAGAGCGGCTGCATGGTCGTGGTCCTCACGCTGCTGAATCGGGAATGCACGTACGCAGGAAACCCTGGCGTACGCATGACCAACCAGCCCCACCGCGAATTTGTCTACCGCGCCGCCTATGAAATGGGCCGCCACGTCATCGGTTACGAAGTACACAAAATTCTCGCTGCCGTAGACTGGTTTCGCGCTCGTAGCGATGCTCCCGTCGGCGTAATGGGCGCCGGCGAGGGCGGACTGCTCGCGCTCTATGCCGCCGCCGTCGACACGCGGATCGACGCTACTGTCGTGTCGGGCTATTTTGGTCCCCGCGAACGCGTCTGGGAAGAACCCATCTACCGGAACGTCTGGACGCTCTTACATGAGTTTGGCGACGCCGAGATCGCCTCGCTGGTTGCGCCGCGGTCGCTTATTGTCGAGGCTGCACCGTGTGTTGAAGTCAACGGGCCGCCTCCTCCGGCAAACGGCCGCAAGGGCGCAGCGCCGGGGCGTATCCGCACCCCGGAACCCAAAGAGGTCGAGCGCGAAGTGGCCCGGGCCCGCGCATTGGTAGCGGGGCTTTCGCCGGCCGTGGAGATCGCATTTGTAAACGCTAGCGACGGACATGCCGGCAGCGACGCAACGCTCAAGGCGCTGCTCGATGCGCTGGGTTTTCCTCTTGCGCTTTCCACCGCGAACGAATCGCTTGTTTTGGCCCGCGAATTGCCCGATTCGGATGCGCGGATGAAACGGCAGTTCGACCAACTCGTCGGACACACACAACGCGTCATGCGCGAAGCCCCCTTCGCCCGCGCCGAATTCTGGAAAAAGGCCGATGCTTCCTCCACCGAGACGTGGGAGCGAAGCGCGGTATGGTACCGCGACTATTTCTGGGAAGAAATCATCGGAAAACTGCCTCCCCCGACCCTGCCCCCCAATGCCCGCACACGGTTGATCTTCGATGAACCCAAGTACCGCGGCTATGAAGTGAAACTGGATGTTTACCCCGACGTATTCGCTTACGGACTGTTGCTCGTGCCCAAAGATTTGAAAGAAGGCGAACGCAGGCCCGTCGTGGTCTGCCAGCACGGCCTCGAAGGGACGCCCCATAAACCGGCGGACCCGGCGGTGGAAATACCGGCTTACAACCAGTACGGGTGCCGGCTCGCGGAGCGGGGTTTTGTCGTCTATGCGCCTCAAAATCCTTATATAGGCGGGGGCGCCTTCCGCGTCCTGCAACGCAAGGCCAACCCGTTGAAGTTGTCGCTGTTCTCGTTCATCGTACGCCAGCATGAGCGCACCCTCGATTGGTTATCTTCGCAACCCTTCGTCGATCCCCAGCGCATCGCGTTCTACGGCATTTCCTACGGCGGCAAGACCGCCATGCGCGTTCCCGCGATACTCCCGCACTACTGCCTGTCCATCTGCTCGGCCGACTACAACGAGTGGATTTGGAAAAACGTCTCGATTGATTATCCTTTCAGCTATTTATTCACGGGCGAATACGAAATGCCCGAGTTCGACCTCGGCGACACCTTTAACTACGCCGAGATGAGCTGGCTCATCTTCCCGCGTCCTTTCATGGTCGAACGTGGCCACTGGGACGGCGTCTCCATCGACGAATGGGTTGCTTACGAATACGCCCGCACCCGCCGCCATTACGATAAGCTCGGGCTCGGCGACCGCACCGAGATCGAGTATTTTAACGGGCCTCATGCCATCCACGGCGTCGGGACCTTCGGCTTCCTGCACGAAAAACTCGATTGGCCGGAACCTCAGGAGTAAATAACGATGGTGGTTTTCAAGAGTGGGCGAGTATTGAGCGTGTGTCTTACGTTGATGGTGCTAACGAACAGCGCAGCCCTTGCCGCGGAGTTGCCGAATCTGGCGGCGAATCCAGGTTTCGAGGAAGCATCGGAGGGGGGCTTTCCCGCCGAATGGAACGGGAACCCAAACGTCTACAGTCGGGATACCGGGGTCACGCGCTCGGGCGAGGCCTCGCTGACGTTTCAAAACGACAACCCGGACCGCTATGCCTTGTGCACCCAGCCCGTCGAACTCGAAGCAGGGTTGCGCTATGAGTTCTCGGCGTGGGTGAAAACGGAGAACATCGAGGGCAATGACACGGGAGCCACCTTGTGTATCGAATACCGCGACAGCGACGGCAAATACCTCGGCGGCGATTACCCGGCGGGGGTTAAAGGTACAAGCGATTGGACGCTGGTGCGCGGGATCACGAAGCGGATTCCCGAAGGCGTTGCGGGGCCCTGTTCGCTCGCGTGCTATGTGCGCAAGGGAATGACCGGAACGGCCTGGTGGGACGACGTGGAAGTCCGGCGTTACCGCGAGAACCCGCTATCCCTGGTGTTGAAAGCGCCGAACTACCGCAACGAGATTACTCGTGACGGTCCGAAAGACGTCATCGTGTGCGTTGAACTGAATCTCCGCGACTACGCGCAAGAATTGGCGGATGTGGCGGTCGAGTGGGCCGTGTATGCGGAGAACGCGTCGGAACCGTCCCATATGGACCGTCTCGATACGATTGATGAGCCCTCGTTCGATATCTCGATGCGCGCGCGGAAACTCGACAAGGGCAAGAACCGTCTCGAGATCGTCCTTAGTGATAAGGACTCCGGCGAAGCGATCGGCTCGCAGAGCCTCAACGTCACGCGGTTGGGCGAACGCGTTTCCCGGAAGGTCGATGTCGACGAGCACAACCGCCTGATTGTAGACGGCGAACCGTTCTTCCCGCTCGGCATGTACTGGTCGCGCATCGACGGGGAGCAACTCGATATCTACGCCGACAGCGCTTTTAACTGCCTCATGCCGTATGGGTCGCCTACAAAAGAAGAGATGGACATGGCGGAAGCCCGCGGACTCAAGGTGCTTTACTCGGTT